>NZ_JBEZWH010000026.1:0-100913 GCF_040703975.1 Spirillospora sp. NPDC029432 | reverse complement strand
GGCCCGCCGCCCACCAGGAGCAGGGCCGCGTCCGGCCGCCGGTGCAGCGCCCCGCCCGGACGGGCCGCGCCGGCACCGGAACGTTCCGGGCGTACACCGCCGGATCGGCGCGCAGGATCGCCTCGTGCAGCTCGCGCAGCTCGCGCCCCGGCTCCAGGCCCAGCTCCTCGGCCAGGACCCGCCGCCCGTCGCGGTAGACGCCGAGGGCCTCGCCCTGGCGGCCCGCCCGTACCAGCGCCGTCATCAGCATGGCCCGCAGCCGCTCCCGGTACGGGTGCGCGGCGACCGGCCCCATGAGCGCGCCGACGAGCTCGTGGTGGCGGCCGAGGGCCAGCTCGACCTCGGCCGCCTCCTCGACGGCCGCCAGCCGCAGCTCCTCCCAGCGCAGCGCGCCCGCCGCGATGGCGGCGTGGTCCAGGCCCGCCAGCACGGGCCCGTCCCAGAGCGCCAGCGCGGCGCGGAACCGCCGCGCCGCCTCCTCCCGCCGCCCGGCCCGCGCGGCCTCCCGCGCCCGCCGCACCTCGCGCTCGGCCTCCAGCGCGTCGATCGTCCCCGCGCCGGCCGGGATCCGGTACCCGGGCCGAACGGTCTCGATCACCGGATGCGCGCAGCCCGCGTCCCGGAACGCCCGCCGCAGCCCCGACACGGCGATCGCGACCTGCGTGCGCGCGGAGGCGGGCGGCCGCTCGTCCCACACCGCGTCCACCAGCCGCTCGACCGGCACGATCCGTCCCGGCTCCAGCAGCAGCGCCGCCAGCACCGCCCTGGCCCGGCCCCCGCCGATGTCCACCGGCCCCCGCCCCGTTCCGGCGCGCAGCGGGCCCAGCATCTGAAACAGCACCTGATCGGTCACCCCGTCCGTCACCCTCTCCGTGGCGGTGTCCTGTCCTCGGCGCTAGCGCGGGGCGTCGTACCGGATACCGGCGCCCGCGATACCCGCAGATTGTTAGACACCGGTGACGGCGAGTAGTTCGCTCGGCGGGCCGCCCGGTTGGTAAAAACTTCGCGGCGGCCGGGGTCAGGCCGCGACGGGAGGCTTCGCCTTCGGGCGCGGGGCCGGGACGACGCCGCGCGGGCCGGGGAACGCGTACCGGACGATCTTCTTCCAGGTGCTGCCGACCTGCCTGGTCAGGGGGCCGGTGTGGTACGGGAGGCCGTACTTCTCGCACAGGGCCCGGACGCGCGGCGCGATCTGGGCGTGCCGGTTGCTGGGCATGTCGGGGAACAGGTGGTGCTCGATCTGGTGGCTGAGGTTGCCGCTCATCAGGTGCAGCACCCTGCCGCCGCTGATGTCGACCGAGCCCAGCAGCTGCCGGACGTACCATTCGCCCCTGGTCTCGCCGTCGAGTCGCTCCTCCCCGAAGACCTCCACGTCGCCGGGGAAGTGGCCGCAGAAGATGATCATGTGCGCCCACACGTTGCGGACGACGTTGGCGGTGAAGTTGGCGGCGAGCGTATGCGCGAACTGGGGGCCGCTCAGCAGCGGGAACGCGAGGTAGTCCTTGCCCCACTGGCGGCGGATCTTGCGGCCGATCGCGCGCAGCTTCTCCTTCGTCTCCTCGGGGTCGTTCTCGCCCGCCATGATCTTGTCGATCTCCAGGTCGTGCACCGCGACGCCGTACTCGAAGAACATCGCCAGCAGCACGTTGTAGATCGGCTGCGGCAGGTTCGCCGGGTGCCACGCCTGCTCGGGCGCGACGCGCAGGATGCCGTACCCGACGTCCTTGTCCATGCCGAGGATGTTCGTGAACGTGTGGTGCACGACGTTGTGGGAGTGCTTCCACTGCTCGGCCGGCGAGACGTTGTCCCACTCCCACGTGGTCGAGTGGATCTTCGGATCGCGCATCCAGTCCCACTGGCCGTGCATGACGTTGTGGCCGATCTCCATGTTCTCCAGGATCTTCGCGACGGCCAGCGTCGCGGTCCCGGCGATCCAGGCGGGCGGCAGCGAGGAGGCCATCAGCAGCGCCCGGCCGCCGATCTCCAGCCCGCGCTGCCAGCGGATGACCCGCCGGATGTACGCGGCGTCGGCCTCGCCGAGGTCGGCGAAGACCTCGTCGCGGAGGGCGTCCAGCTCGCGGCCGATCGCCTCGTAGTCGGCCGCGGTGAGATGCGAGATGTCGGTCATGTCGTCCCCCTGGTTCAGAGTTCGATCTCCACGGCGCCGGCGGCGGCCGAGACGCAGGTCTGGATGATGTCGCCTTCCTCGCCGTGCACCCGGCCGGTACGCAGGTCGCGCACCCGACCGGAACGCAGGCGGCCGACGCAGCTGTGGCAGATGCCCATCCGGCAGCCGCTCGGCAGCAGCGCGCCCGCGCCCTCCCCGGCCTCCAGCAGCGGGGTCGCGCCGCCCGCGTCGGTCTCGACGCCACTGGCGGTGAACCGGACGCGGCCGCCCTCCGCACCCTCGGCGGCGTTCAGCACGGGCTGGAAGCGCTCGACGTGAAGGCGGCGGGCGTCCGCGGGCCAGTGCGCCGCGATCTCGTCCAGCATCGCGGCGGGCCCGCACGCCCAGGTCTCGCGGTCGGTCCAGCCGGGGCACAGGTCGTCCAGCTCGGCGGGCTTGACGCGGCCGTCGACGGCGGTGTGGCGCTCGTGCAGCCGGAAGGCGGGCCGGCTCCGGGCCAGCTCGCGCAGCTCGGCGCCGAAGATCACGTCGTCCTCGGTCCTCGCCGAGTGGATCAGGACCGTGTCGGGCATGGTGCCGCGGGCGAGGTGGCGGAGCATCGCCATCACCGGCGTGATCCCGCTGCCGGCCGTCAGGAACAGCAGCCGCTCCGGGACGGGATCGGGCAGGACGAAGTCGCCGTCGGCGGGCGCGATGCGGACGATCGTTCCGGGCCGGATCGCGTGCACCAGGTGCCCGGACACCCGGCCGGCCGCCTTGACCGTGATGGTCAGCCGCCCGTCAGGGCGGGGCGGCGAGGACAGCGAGAACGTCCGCCAGTGCCGTACGCCGCCGATGTCCACCCCGATCTTCAGCCACTGTCCCGGACGGTGCCCTGGCCAGCCCGTACCCGGTCTGATCAGCAGGGATGCCGCGCCGGGCGCCTCGTGCCTGACGGCCTCGATCCGGCCGCGCGGGTCGGCGGCCGACCAGAGCGGGTTGATCAGCGTGAGGTAGTCCTCGGGCAGCAGCGGGGTGGTGAGGCGGCGCGCGGCGCCCGCCAGCCGCCGCATCGGAGTGGTCATCAGGGCCTCCCCGGGGCGCGGTAACTTACGCTTCCGTAACCTACGGTCGCGTAGGTGCCATCGGAAGGGGACCCGGGCAAAAGCGACGGGCATCACACCATCGCACGATGTAACAATGCGCGGTGTAATGCCCGTTGATAAAGCGGGGACCGGGTTTTGTCAGAACGGGGTGACCAGCGTCAGAACGGGGTGACCGGCCGCTCCTGCCGCACGCCGTCCACGAAGACGTCCACCTTCTCGTCGTAGAAGCACACCAGGCCCGCCGCGTTCAGGCTCTCGGGCAGCGGCGCCGGGTACGACCAGGCCAGATCCTTCTTCCCGAGGACCGACCAGTAGCGGGCCTCGCCCTTGTACGGGCAGCGCGTCACCGAGTCCGTCGGCTCCAGCAGGTCCATCCGGACATGCGTCTTGGGCAGGTAGTACCGCACCGGCAGGCCCGTCTCGAACAGCAGGCGCGGGCTGCTCGACTCCGCCACCGTCACGCCGTCCACCTCGATCCGTACATGCCGGGACGAGGCCAGCACGTCGACCCGGTGATGCGGGCTGCGCGGATGGGCGAACACCTCCTCGTCCTCCTCGAACCAGGACTCCATCGCGTCCCAGTCCAGCCGGACCAGCTCGGGGAGCGCGGCGGTCCGGCGCGCCGCACCCACCGCCTCCGCGCCGTCCACCCTGACCGTGTAGACGGTGTCGTCCCCGTCCTTGCGCTCGTCCGCCAGCTCCGCCCGGATGTCGGCGACCGGCACGTAGTACACGGGGTAGTAGGGGATCTCCCAGACCAGGGACGGCCGCGTGGTGTCGGCCACCAGGCGGCCGCCCAGGTAGGCCCGGACCCTCTTGGCGCTCTGCTCGACGCGCCGATGTGTGGAACCCATGTGAGGTGAACAACATCGGCGCGCTCCCTCATCCTTCAACGGCCGAGGAGCCCGGTCCGCGCTACGCCGCGGCCGCCTCGAACGGGTGGCCGCCCCGGAGCTCCAGGCGGGAGCCGGTGAAGCGGTCGCGCATCCGGCGGTCATGGGTGACCACCACCAGCGCCCCCTCGTAGACCGCCAGGGCCTCCTCCATCTCCTCCACCAGCGCCGGCGAGAGGTGATTGGTCGGCTCGTCGAGCAGCAGCAGATCGACCGGCCCGCTGACCAGGCGGGCCAGCTCGACCCGGCGCCGCTGCCCGTACGACAGCGCGCCGATCCGCCGCCGCAGATCGCCGGGCCGGAACAGGCCCAGCGACAGCAGCTCCTCCGCGTGCTCCTCGGGTACGCCGGGACGCCCCGCGGCGAACGCCCGCAGCACGGTCAGCTCGGGACTCCACGCGGACTCCTCCTGGCGCAGGTAGCCGACCCGCCCGGCGACCCGCACGTCACCCGCGTCCGGGCGGAGCTCGCCCGCCAGGACGCGCATGAGCGTGGTCTTCCCGGCGCCGTTCGGCCCGGTGACGAGCAGCCGTTCCCCGGCCTTGATGCGCAGGCCGGGGATGTCGAGGCGGCCGTTCACTCGTACGCCGTCGAGTTCGGCCCGCAGAACGCCCGCGCCCTCGGCCTGCGCGGACGCCAGTTCCGGGTCGAACCGCAGCGGGTCGGGCGGCGGCGGGACAGGCGCGCCGGTCAGGCGCTCGACACGCTGCTTGGCGTTGCGGATCCTGCTCATCGCGCCATGCCCCCGGCTCCGCGCGCGGAACGGGCCGGCCGCGAAGCACGCCAGCGGCAGCTTGCGCGGGATGGCGTCCAGGCGCACGACGTTGGCCTCCACGAGGCGCCGGTTGCGCGCCAGATCGTTCCGCCAGTCCTCGTACTCCCGCAGGCGCCGTCGGCGGTCGGCGGCCTTGGCGGCGAGGTAGCCGTCGTAGCCGTTGCCGAAGCGCGCCACCGAACCGGAGTCGACCTCCAGGATCGTCGAGGTGATCCGTTCGAGGAACACCCGGTCGTGGGTGATCGCGATGACGGTGCCCCGGTGCGCCCTGAGGTGCCGTTCGAGCCAGCCGACGGCCTGGTCGTCCAGGTCGTTGGTCGGCTCGTCGAGCAGGAGCAGTTCCGGGGACGAGGCGAGCGTGGCCGCCAGCGCCAGCCGCGACCGCTCGCCCCCGGACAGCGTTCCGAGCGGCCGTTCCCGGTCGAGGCCGGGCAGCCCGAGGCCGTGCAGGGCGATGTCGACCCGCGCGTCCGCCTCGTACCCGCCGCGGGCCTCGAACCGTGCGACGAGCTCGCCGTACATCTCCAGGTCCTCCCCGGAGAGGTCGGCCTCGGCCCGCCGCATCCGCGCCTCAAGATCGCGGAGGTCCGCCAGGGCGGCGTCGATCGCGTCGGCGACGGTCGCGGTGGGCGGGAGCTCCAGCGTCTGCGCCAGATACCCGATCCCGCCGGGCGCGACGACGGCCGCCTCCCCGCCGTCCGGCTCGACCCGCCCCGCGATGACCTTCAGCAGCGTGGACTTTCCGGAGCCGTTGTCGCCGATGACGCCGACCTTCTCGCCGGGCTTCACGGTGAACGAGACGCGGTCGAGTACGACCTGCTCGTCGTACCGCTTGGTGATCTCGGTGAGTGCTAGTTGACGAGTGCGCATGAAGGGCGCCCTCCTGTTCTCGGCCAAGCCGTCAGAACGAACGATGGAGGCGAATCCGCGCACGCCAGAGACGTCCCGTAACGGGCTACTGAAGGGCGAGTGCGCGGATAGGGCGCGACTGGGGCGGAGCGGGGCTCAACGCGGCAGCGCGCCGACTCATCACAGGTAGAAACTCATCAGCGGTGACTGTATAGATCAACTTGCCCGCACGTCAACCTTCTTCTCGCGCGTGGCTCCTGGACGGTATCGAACGCGAATACGGGCGGTGACCGGAGCGCCGCTGGAATACGCCTCACGCCGAGACGTAGCGTGGGCCTACTGCCGGGAACGACAGACGGGACGACCAGGTGCGCGCAACGAGTGTGATCAGCGTGACGATGGCGCTGACGCTGGCCGCCATGGGCTGCAGCGACGCCGCCGAACGGCCCGAGGCGGCCCCCAAGACGCCACCGGCCGGATCCCCAACGGGAACGGACGCGTTCTACAAGCAGCGACTCTCTTGGTCCGACTGCGGAGGCGGCTTCCAATGCGCCAAGGCCGAAGTCCCGCTGGACTACACCAAGCCCGCCGGCGGGAAGATGCGCATCGCCCTCATCCGCATGCCCGCCAAGAACAAGTCCCAACGCATCGGATCGCTGTTCACCAACCCGGGCGGCCCGGGAGGCTCCGGCGTCGACTTCATCCGGCAGGCCGCCCCCAGTTTCGGCAAGGACCTGCGGGAACGCTTCGACATCGTGGGCTTCGACCCCCGCGGCGTGGGCGCCAGCGACCCCGTCAAATGCATGGACGGCCCGCGCCTCGACAAGTACCTCAGCACCGACTCGTCCCCTGACGACCAGCAGGAGGTCGAAGCGCTCGCCGCGGAGAGCAGGAACTTCGCGCAGGCGTGCCAGAGCAACTCGTCCGGCAGCCTCCCGTACGTCGGCACCCTGAACGCCGCCCGCGACATGGACATCCTGCGCGCGGCCGTAGGCGACGCGAAGATGACGTACTACGGCGCCTCCTACGGCACGTACCTCGGTGCCTTCTACGCGGAGCAGTTCCCCAAGAACGTCCGCGCGCTCGTCCTGGACGGCGCCGTCGACCCCAAGGTGTCCTCGACGCAGACCCTCGTCGAGCAGGCCAAGGGCTTCGAGACCGCGTTCCGCGCGTTCGCCGCCGACTGCGTCAAGCGCGCCGACTGCCCCCTGGGCAAATCCGAGGACGAAGCCGTCAAATACATCTCGGACTTCCTCGCGAAACTGGACAAGACACCCCTGCCGCAGCGCCGCGACAGCCGCAAGGTCACCGAGTCCTGGGCCGCCATGGGCATCGCGACCGCCCTCTACGCCAAGGAGACCTGGACCCTCCTGCGCCAGGCCATCGTCCAGGCCGCCCAGCAGAACGACGGCACCCTCCTCATGGTCCTCGCCGACCAGATGGTCGAACGCAAAGAGGACGGCTCGTACAGCAACCAGACCGCCGCCAACATGGCCGTCAACTGCGTGGACAAGCCCAACCCCGCGGACCTGGCCGGCTACCAGAAGTACGTGGACACCGCCAAGAAGACCTCCCCGCAGTTCGGCCCCTTCGTCGTCTGGGGCGGCCTCCCCTGCGTCTACTGGCCCGTCCAGACCAAGGAACAGCCCAAGGCCACCACCGCCAAGGGCGCGGCCCCCATCCTCGTGATCGGCACCACCCGCGACCCGGCCACCCCGTACAAGTGGTCCCAGAGCCTCGCCTCCCAGCTGGACTCGGGCGTCCTCCTCACCCTGGAGGGCGACGGCCACACCGCCTACCTCCAGGCCAACCCCTGCATCAGCCAGGCCACCGACCGCTACCTCGTCACCGCGAAGCCCCCCGCGAACGGCACCGTCTGCCGCTGATGCACGCACTCCCCAAGACCCGGTAGACTGCTGCCCGCCGTCCTCGTACGGCGAACGCCGCCTTAGCTCAGTCGGCAGAGCGGTTCACTCGTAATGAACAGGTCATCGGTTCGATTCCGATAGGCGGCTCCAGCTCAAAGGCCCCCTCCGATCTCCGGAGGGGGCCTTTTGCTAACAGGCTTGCTAACAGCAGCGTTCAGGCGACCTCGCCCATGACCCGGGCGAACACCTCGGCCGCCGCCACCTCGGCCGACCTGATCACGTGCGCGTAGACCCGCAGCGTGATCGCCGGGTCGGCGTGCCCCAGCCGCGCGGCGACCACGTGGACGGGAACGCCCGCCAGGAGCAGCGTGGTGGCGTGGACGTGCCGAAGATCGTGAACCCGCGCGCGGGGAAGCGGCTTCGCCGGCCGAGGCCCTTCCTTGGGCGCGTTGTAGGCCCGGATGGTCTTCGCCATCAGCCAGCCGACCGAGTCGGGATGGATCGGCTCGCCCCAGCCGGTCGCGAACACGTACCCGTCGGCCGCGCCGCGCCACTTCTCGCCCACCTGGAGCTTCTCGGCGGCCTGAGCCTTCCTGTGCTCTCGGAGAACGGCCACCGTCTCCTCGTCGATGGAAACGCCCCGCGACCGGCCGCTCTTGGTGGCTCCCTCGATCCGCTCACCATTGATCACCCCGGTGGATCCGGTGATCGTGATCTGCTTGCCGTCGAAGTCGATGTTCGACCACCGCAGGTGGAGCAGCTCCCCGCGCCGAGCGCCGGAGTACGCGGCCAGGTGGTAGAAGGCGTACAGCCGATGCGGCTTAACGGCCTTCAGGAAGGTCTGTAGCTGCGCAGTCGTCCAGACCTGCCCCGGCTCCCCGAGCACCGCCTTGGGACGCTTGGCGCGCTCTACAGGGTTGCTCGGGATCAGTTCGTCCACCAGGACGGCGTCTTGGAACGCCTTACGGAGGATGGCGTGCGTCCGGGACACCGTCGAGATGCCGAGCGGCTTGCCGCCCTCTCCGCCGGCGGCGAGGAGATCGCGGTAAAGCTTGGCGATCCGTGCGGGCCGAACGGCCTGGAGCCGCATGGGGCCGATGTGCGGCTTGATGTAGAGCCGGATCATGGTCCGGTAGCTGGCCAGCGTTCGAGGGCGGATCTCCACCGCGTGCGACTCGATCCACTGGTCCAGGTAGTCGCTCACGGTGATGGCGTTCCGGTCGATGTACTCACCGCGCCGAGCCTTCACGCGAGCCTCGTCGCGAGCGGCCTTGGCGTCGTCCTCAGTGGCGAACCCGCTCACCCACTTGGGCTTTGATAGGCCGGTTTCGGGGTCGGTGACGCGGATGACGTAGGACCAGGTCTTGCCCCGCTTCATGACACCGTCGCGAAGCTTGGGGGTGCTCTTCTTGGGCTTGCGCGGCTCGTCCGGTGTGGCGTTGACAGCGGTCATCAGGCGGCCTTCTCCGTGTCCATGAGGGCGTTGATGTAGGCGTTCAGGGCGTCGAGGGGAACGCGGCGGGAGCCGTCGATGCGGATCGAGCGGATGTCGCCGGTGGCGAGGAGTTGGTAGAGCTTGCTGCGGGAGATCGCGAGTGCCTTGGCGGCTTCCGGCACGGTCAGCAGCAGTCGGGTCATGTAGGCGTCCCTTCATAGGTGCTGATGGGTGGGAGCGTCCTGCCTGTGAGTGCGGCGGTGAGGAGTGCTTCGCCGGGGGTGAGTCCTTGTCCGAGGTAGCGCCAGTGCGCGACGACCAGGACCTCGTCTTCTTCGGTGAGGGGTAGGCGTCCGGTGGTGATGCCGTGGTCGCGTCGGTTGTGGTCGATGCGTGCTTGGCGGAGGGCGCCGAGGGTGGTGGAGTAGCGGCGGGATTTGGTGGAGAAGTGGCCGCGGAAGCCGAGCATGTGTGCCCAGTCGGTCAGCCGCAGTTCGGCCATCTCTTCCAGGGCGCCCAGGCGCAGGCATTCGGCGATGAGCCGCCGCGCGTGCGCGGTCACCGGCAGATCGTCAACGTCGTCGGTGGCGCGCACCCGGCGGTCGAGGGTGCCGACGCACTCAGCCGCCTTGGTGGCGTACTTGGCGATGTAGCCCGCCACGGCCTGATCGGTGAGCTTGCCCGAGGCGGTGATGGCGCGAATGTCGACCTGGTCGCCCCACGCCAGGGACCGGGCGGGGACACCCGGCGCGGCCGGACTCTGCACGGTGACCGCCCCGGCAGCGGCGCGGACGGCGTCGGCCAGGACGTCGCCGGTGGCCCAGCCGGGCGGGGGCGTGTCGGGGCCGCCGGGTCCGTCGAGGCGGATCACGGCGTGGAAGTGCACGACGCCGCGCCGCTGGTATTCGGCGACCTTGGCGAACGACACGGTCAGTGTCTCGCCAAGGTCTTTGAGGGTGAGGCCGGCGGCTTTGGCCAGGCGCCGCCGCAGCGCCATGGTGAAACGCCGCCACAGTTCCGGGGCGAGGGCGTTGAACAGCACCGACCCGGCGTAGTCGTAGCACTCGCTGCACAGCGGTTGGCCGAGTCGCCCGTCATCGGCAGCGTGCCGGACGGTGCACGACAGCGCCCGGCCATGCGGACACGTCCCCGCGTTGCGCCGAGGGTGGCACGGCGCCACCGCCCCTCCTGGCTTCTCTCGACGCGCATGCACCGGCCCGAAGGAAGGGGCGGTGAGGGTGACGAACGCGGCCGGATGCTGGGTGACGGTGGCGGGGACGCCCTTGCCGCCGGTCAGGCCCGCGCGCACCAGTTGGTAGGTGTCGGCGCGGTAGATCTCGGCGCAGGAGGGGCAGCGGGAGGCGCGGCGGGTCTTGCACGCCACCCGCAGCACCCCGCCCGGCTCCCGCGCGGTCGAGTAGTGGTGCAGGATCTCGCCGGTGAGCGGGTCGAGGTAGTGCACCCGCCCCCGCAGATGCACCGGTTGCGCACACCCGCCCATCCGTCGAGTGCGCGCGGCCCAAGCGCCGAAGTCGCGCCGGTTGAAGCGGGCCGCCATGTCCCGCGCCGCCACCGGCGAGACCACCGGCGAGGAGGCGGAAGCAGTAGAAGCGGGTGCGGAGTCGTGCACGAGCGCTGATCTCCTATCCGTCGAGCGGGAGCCGTAGGAACGGTGAGCGGATGAGGCGGATCTAGAGGGCGGTGACGAAGGCGGCCAGTGCGTCGGCGAGAGCGGCCAGGGCGCCGAAGATGGCGGTGACCGAGCTGGCGGCGTTGGTGGGGTGGCGCAGGGCGTAGAGGGCCAGGACGAGCCAGAAGGCGGCGAAGCCGCAGCGGCGCAGGAACACGGGCGGACTCCCGTTCTGCCGAGGGGTTAGTGGGTGTGGCCGGTGCCGTCGCAGTAGGGACAGGTGTCGCCGTCGCCGGTCAGGCCGGTGGTGCCGCAGTGGCAGCACGCCCACCCGCCCGGCGAGGTCGGAGCCGGGGCGGGCGGAGCGTCCGGGACCGGGGCAGGGGTGGTCATCAAGCAGCCCGGCCGGTCGAGTCGCCGCCGGCGGGGGTGTCGGTGATGACGTTGTTCTCGTAGCTGGTGCGGGCGTGGAAGTCGTCCATCACCCGGGCGGGGATGTGGACGACCTGGTAGCGGATGCGTCCGAAGGAGCGGGCGGCGGTGTAATGGTCGCCGTGGTCGCGCCGGTCGCCGACGTCGACTCCCAGGAGAGCGGCGGTGCGGTCGACGAGGGCGACGGCGGCCGGGTCGTCGTCGGCGAGATGGCGGGTGTAGACGGTGAAGGTCTCGCCGTACTCGTTGACCGGCACGTTGGGGTTGGCTTCCAGGAAGTCGGCCAGGGCGCGCAGTCCGGTGATGGTCTGGTGGCGGGCGAACAGGTCGCCGGGAACGATCGGGCCGGTGCCGTGGGTGGTCATGGCGAAGCTCCCTTGCTCGGGTCGGGTGTCAGGCGGTTTGGTTGCGGATCTGGCGGAGCAGGTCGGAGGCGAGCTGGTTGGACACCCCCAGCCGCCCGCGCAGTGCGTCACGGGTGATCGGCCGCCCGTGCTCGCTGGCGTGTTCGGCTGCGACGCGGCGGGCGAACTCCACCAACGGCCCCGCCGCCGAGGAGGGGCCCCGCTCCTGACCGGAGGGCGCCGACGTCGGGGCGGGGACGGGGATGGTGGTCTGGGCGTGCGCGCCGTCCTGCTCGTCCGGACGGGCGGGGACGGCGGCCGCGATCTCGGGACGAACCTCGTCCTGGATCTGGGACGCCGGGGACGAGCCGGGCGGCACCACGGACGGGGACGGGTCGGCCGTCAGGTCGCCGAAGGACGGAGGCGCGGTCATCACCCCGGCTGAGGACGAGGAGGACGCCGACCGGTTCGAGGCATCGGCAGGGTGGGCGGTGGCGCGGCGTTCGAGCATGGAGACCGCGACCAGGAACGCCGCCGCCGGAGTCCCCGCGGTGATCCAGCCCCAGGCAGTCGGATCCGCTTGGGCGAGGTTGGCCGCCAGGGACAGCAGGATGCCGCCGACCAGGACCAGCGTCGGCCACGACAGCCGCCCGGTCGCGCGGCCGGTGCGCTTGTCGCGCTGGCGCTCACGGGCCGCCATCACGCAGGTGAGGTCGATGCACACTGCGATGGCCCAGGCCATCCACCCGCCCTGGCCATGTTCCGAAGCGGTGTCGCGGATGTGGGTGAACGACCCGGCCGCCGCAATCCCGGCGAGCACCAGGACGGGCCCGGAGTCGGCCGCCACCCCGGCCAGGCGGCGCATCAGGCCGCCCGTCGCGGGTCGAGGTCGGCCAGCAGCGCGGCCAGCTCAGCGTCACAACGGTGCGCGGTCGCCCAGTCGTCCACGTCGCTCAGGGACCGCGAGGCCAGCGCGTCGGCGCACCGTCCGCAACGCGCGGTGTGCAAGGACCGGAGCCCGTCCCAGCCGACCGTGACCGCCGGGACGGCCGAGGACGAGCAGGACGGCGACCCGGACGAGCGGGGACGGGGCACCGGGACGAGGACGTGACGGGGACGCAGGGCCAGGACGCGGGCGACCATTGGGGAACCTCCCAGGGGACGGTTTTGGGCATGGGTCGGGTAGGGACGTGGCGTGATCAGGGCTCACACCGAGCCGCAGGAGATGGGGGAGAGCCGCCCGGCGGTCAGGCGGCGGTGTCGATGGCCGGGGCCGACCCGATCAGGGCCTCCCAGGCGGGAGTGAGATGGGCGTGGTCGCGGGCGGCTTGCTCGGCGGTGTGTTCGGAGACGTACACGGAGCGGGCGCGGTGCCAGGAGCCGTCCTGGCCGGCCACCACGCACACCCCCGGCGTCTCGGCCGCGATGGCCCGAGCGGCGTCCAGGGCGGCGGGGTCCATGTCGCCGAGCGTCATGTTGGCGGTTTCGGGGTCGTTGACGCGGTGGCAGACCCGCCCGGAGAGCTGGGAGCGCAGGGCGGTGACGCCGGGGCCGAGGTCGGAGCCGATGCGCTGGCCGCACACGATCAGGTAGACGGCGAACGCCCGTCCGAGCTGGGCGACCCGCAGCAGCGCGGTGCCGGTGCGCGCCACCTCGTCCTTCTCCGACTTGTCGGCCATCAGGAACAGTTCGGCCACCTCGTCGATCAGCAGCACGATCGGAACCGGCTGGAGCGCTTCGGGCAGGTTCCACACGTTGCGGGCGCCGTGCGCGCGGCACGTCGCCATCCGCGCTTCCAGTTCGCCGACCAGGTCGGTCAGCAGGTCGACGCACTCTTTGCGGGTGGTGGCCAGCGCCGACAGCCGCGGCGCGTAGGGAGTGAACTCCACCCCGCCCTTGAGGTCGAACCCGACCAGCGCCACCGGTTGCGGGGCCAGGCCCGCGATGACAGCGTTGGCCCAGTTCGACTTGCCTGACTGCGTCGCCCCGGCGTTGAGCCAGTGCGGCACGGTGCGCAGGTCGATCACCCAGTCACGGCCGTTCTCCAGCTTGCCGGGACGTACCGTCAGCAGCTCACCGGTGGCCGGGACGGTGTCGACGGCCGTCAGCGGGTCGCGCATGGTCGCCCACAGCGTCACTCGGCCGGGGGCGACGTCGACGACGCGGACGGTGTGGACGCGCCAGGCGTGCGCGATGCCTTCGGCGGCGCGTTCGTAGTCGGCGGGGACCTGGCCGTCATGCAGCCGCACCCGCACCCGCCACCCCAACGCAGTCGGCCGCAGCACACCCAGGCGCGGCGCGCGCTCCACGTCCACCCGCCGCACCCGCCGCTTCTGCTGCATCACCCCCGCAGTCGAGCGAGCCGCCGGCCCCAGCACCGGGACCGCGTCGAGGGTGAGGCGCCAGCGACGACGATGCCGACCCAGCTTGCAGCCGACCGCGACGTGATGCCACGACAGGTACACCAGCACCGCCCGAGCCGGGAACGCGACGCCGTACCAGAACGAGGCCGGGTGCCACCGCCGCCAGGCCCACAGCCCCCCGACGAAGGCGGCCAGGGCGACGAGCGCGAGGTAAGTGTCAGTCATGACGTGCGCCCCGTTCAGGCCGCGCCGGCGGACGCCTGGGACGCGGGGCCGCCCGCCGGACCGGCCAGGACGATGCGATCGGCGCGGTAGGCGATGCCCCACCGCTTCTCGCCGTTGCGGATCTGCTCCCACGGGAACGCCACCAGCCCCACCGGCGAAACGATCTGCCCGATGGTGACGTCCTGGTCGCCGGTCACCGACACGTTCAGCAGCTCCACCCGACCCATCGGGTTCGCCGCCGACAGCCCCACCGTGAACATCGTCTGCCCGTTACGGTCCACCTTCACCTCCCCCGTCTCCTGGTCCAGCACGCGCGGACGCGGCGCCGACACGCACACGAACGTCAGAGCCGAGATGTCCACCGGGATGTTGCGCATGCGCACTCCTGAGGTTCGTTGACTGCTTGGACAACATAGTCGACTTAGATAGCTAAGTTGTCAAGGACGCCAAGGTTCCCTTGGCCGGTCGCCTGTGCTGAACTTGAGTGCGCAGCCATGACGGAAGGCGGACGATGGTCCAGAGATCAGGACGGCCGGGGTACCTACAGATTGCGGATGACCTGCGGCAACAGGTCGCCGACGGCCGCCTTGCCCCCGGCGACGCCTTGCCGTCGACGGCGCAGCTGCGCGAGCAGTACGACGTGTCCGCCGGCGTGGTGAAAGCCGCCATCAGCGTGTTGCGCACAGAGGGCGTCGTGGTCGGCCAGCAGGGCAAGGGCGTGTTCATCCGGGACCGCAGCGGGACGGGCGAGCCGCCGGCCCAGTCCGCCCAGGCCGCAGAGGAGAGCACCGTCATGGCGCAGTTGACGGAGGTTCTCGGCGCGGTCCGCGAGCTGGGGGAGCGGGTGGCCCGCCTTGAGGCGAGCGTGTACCCAGAGCCTCAGAAAGCGCGTCGATCCGGCAAGTGAGTTCGTCCAGTTCCGCGAGTATCTGCGCCAGCAGCTCCCCTGGAGTCCCCTGCTGCTCGCCCTCCGCCACCATCCGGATCGCCTCCCGTCACGCTCAGTGCCTTCTTCGGTTCACCGAGATTCCATCGCGGGAGGCGTGTGAAGCCCATCACTAATCAGTCATCGGAAGCGTTCACGAACGCTTACACATCCGCTTTCACAGCCCCCATGTAGACCGTCAAGGCATCCGCTTTTGTGCCGCTTTCTACAGTGAACGGAGAGGTCGAACGCATGACCGCGACGAAGCAGCGCCCCGGCTGGCAGCCCCTCAGGTTGCGCGAGCACCGCGAAGCGCACGGGCTGAGTCTGGAGGCGGCCGGGGACAAGCTTCGTCAGGTCGCCGACCGGGCCGCGTTGCGCGTGGCCGCCAACTTCCAGACGCTGTGGGGCCACGAGAGCGGGACGAGCTACCCGGGCCCGCACTACCGGCGCGCGTACTGCCTCATGTACCAGTCCACAGAGCCCGATCTCGGCTTCCGCCTCCCGCTGCCAGGTGAGGAGGTCGACCAGGTGGCCGCCTTGCCGATGCCCGCCCCGGACGCCAGTCCGGCGGTGACCGAGGAGGCCGCCGGGACGATCTCCCGTGGCCTGGACAGGGTCACCGACGCGACCCAGGGACGCGACCCCCTGGCCGGCGAAGCGCTCAAGGACAGGGTCGTCAACGCGTGGCGAGGCCGAGCCCTCACCGACGGACTCACCAAGCCCGTCCTCGTCCTGGTCGGCGGGTACGCCGGATCAGGCAAGACCGAGTTCGCCCGCTTCCTGGGTGACGTGTCGGGTTGGGCGTTCCTTGACAAGGACTCCCTCACCCGGCGCCTGGTCGAGCGCCTCCTGACCTCCATGGGAGGCGACGCCAATGACCGCCACAGTGACCTCTACCTGAAAGAGATCAGGCCACTTGAGTACAAGTGCCTGATGGACACCGCGAACGACAACATCGATTGCGGCATTTCCACCATTCTCGCTGCCCCGTTCATCTCGGAACTGAACGACCCGGCGTGGCTGAGCCGCCTCACCAACCGATGCAGGGCCAAGGGCGTGGAGGTCGCCGCGATCTGGGTCCGGTGCGATGTCGACTCCATGCGCGAGTACATCGAGTTCCGCGACGCGCCCCGCGACGCGTGGAAGCTCGCCCACTGGGAGGAGTACATCCAGGGGCTCAACACCGACAGCAGCCCGCCGGGCGTTCACCTCACTATCGACAACCGCCAGGGCGCCGCAATCAGCATCGCCGACCAGACCCGCGAGGCTCTCCGTAAGATCCTGGGGTGACCAGGCAAGGCGTCATCCTCTACGGCCCGCCCACCAGCGGCAAGGACACCATCACGGCCGAGCTGGCCCGTCAGGACGACCGGTTCGCCCTGGTGGCCAAGCTGAAAGCCGGGAGCGGCCGCACCGCCGGCTACCGCCCGGTCTGCATCGAGGACCTCACCACGTTGCGCGAGGCCGGGCGCCTGGTGGTCGAGACCGAGCGCTACGGCAACCGGTACGCCGTCGACCGCCAGGACGTCGAGGACCTGACCGCGTCCGGACGCGTCCCCGTCGTGCACATGGGCAACCTGGCCGATCTGGAGCGCCTACGCGCCGCGATCCCGCTGGAGTGGACGGCCGTACTCCTGTGGATCCCGCGCGAGGTGTGCGCAGAGCGCTCCGGCCGGCGAGGGGACGCCGACAGCCCGGAACGTCTGCGGGCATGGGACGAGACGAGCGCGGATCTCGACGCCGTCAGCGGCCCGTCACCGTTCGACCTGACCGTTCACACCGACCAGGCTGAGCCCGCCGAGGCGGCCCGCCAGATCATCGAAGCTGTGAAGCCCTGACCGTAGCTCACCGCGGCGGCGGCCAGGGCCAGGCCCACGGCTCCCTCAGCGCCAGCGCCAGTTCCTCCGGAGTTATCGCCTCCACCAGGCGCCAGAACCCCGGTAGGCGGACCAGCGCCCAGAACCGCCCGGTGTGGTGGCCGAACCACAGCACCGCGCCCGGGAACTGCTCTCGCAGCAGCCCCACCGCCAAGTCAGCCGACGCCCCGAGGGCATCACGCTCACCCGTCATCGCGGAGCCCAACGGCGCCTTGTCGTTATGCCCCACATGCCCAGGAGCGCGCTCACCGTCCCGGCAGCCCGCCAGGGCTCATGGCAGGGCCCGAGCCATGCGCCCGTGCCCGACCGGTACCACCACAGCTTGTGCCCGCGTACGACCGTCACGCTCTCGCCCACCGAAGGCGCGCACGCCGCGAACACGTGCAACATCGGCGGATCCCGGTCGTACCGTTGCCGGGTCGCCCAGCCTTCCCGCCGCAGGTCTCGCGTGAGCCGATCCAGACGGCGGCAGGCCCAGGCGTGAAGCCATCGGCGAGTGAAGGACGACGCGGCCGGTGTGTCCGGGGGGAACCCCACCGACCGCGCCGCCTCCCTCCCCTCTGGGGCCGTCCCAAAGAACACGGCCCCAGCCGGTGATGGAATGCGGGCGCTATCGCTCTCCATCACCGGGCCCGAGTGCTCTGCACGGCCAGCTTCCGCTCTGCTGCCAGGGCCTCCCGCAACGCCGCAGGGTCCGCGCGGATCACCGTCGGGTCGAGGCCGGCCGCCGGATCGCGCAGAGTCGCCACCCAATCGCCGAGCCGTCCGTCATAGCGGACCGACCGCCAGATGCGATGACCGGGAAAATCCACGCGTAGCCGGATAAGCGCCTGATCGTCGGCGTTCGCCCACTTTTGCATCACGGGAGACCTCACGTTCGAGCACGAACCCAGCCGCTCACCGCCGGATCCGTGGGCAGGAATCGAGCCGTTCCAAATTCCCGCGCATGTCCGTTCGGCAAAGGCGCCTGACAGGGGGCCAGGAGGGGGCCAGACTCGAACACAGGAGGTGGACACCGTGACCACCGAGCGACGCAGAGAGTTCGGCCGCTACCTCGCCCGCCTGCGCGGCACCAGGTCCCAGCGCGCGCAAGCCGCGCTGCTGTGCGAGCTGTCCGGGTCCAGCACGCTCACTCGCAACGAGGTGTCCCGATGGGAACGCGGTGGACGCGTCCCCGAGGACTGGTTGCCGTTCATCGCCCGCGCGCACAATGTTCCGCTCGCCGTCCTGGAGCGGATGGCCGCCCACGCCCGCGGCGACGAGCCCGGCCCCGAACGTGCTCCGTTCGACCTGGCGGAGTTCTTCCCTGGAGCCGACGAGCTGAAGTCGCGCATCACCAACGCCTGGCACTCCCGCAACGTCGCCAACGCTGCCGGCGGCCCCGTGCTGGTCCTGGTAGGCGGCTATGCCGGGTCGGGGAAGACTGAGTTCGCCCGCTTCCTGTCCCACTTGACCGGGTGGGCGTTCCTGGACAAGGACGCTCTCACCCGCCGCATGACCGAGCGCCTCCTAGTGTCGATGGCCGCCGATCCCCACGACCGGCACACCGACCTCTACAAGCGCGAGGTACGCCCGCACGAGTACCGGGCGTTGATGAGCAGCGCCTACGGCAACATCGAGGCCGGAGTGTCGATCATCCTCGCCGCCCCGTTCATCGCCGAGCTGAACACCGCCGGATGGCTACCCCGCCTCAGCCACCGATGCCAGGGCCACGGCGTCGAGGTCGCCGCGATCTGGGTCCACAGCGACATCGACACCATGCACGAGTACATCGAGGTCCGCGACGCTCCCCGCGATCACTGGAAGCTCAACCACTGGGACGAGTACACCAGCACCCTCAACACCGACGACCCGCCCCCAGGCGTCCACCACACCATCGACAACCGCCTAGGCGCAGCCACCAGCCTCGCCGACCAGACCCGTGAGACTCTCCGCCGACTCGTGAACTGACCAGCGGAAACACCGAACAGCCAGAGCCAGCCAGGTCACCGGATGAGAACTTTCTCTACGGTTTCAAGGGCGCCGCTCCGCGCCGCCGGCGGCCGCCCGGCCCGGCGCGCCGGGCATGCGGCCTGTCCCGTCCGGTCCCGCCGCGCCGGGCCGCGCGCCCGCTGACGCATACCCTCGCTGTAGACATGAGTACGGCTAGGGGAGATGACCTACGTGCTTGTTTCCGAGTCGTTCCAATTGTGACCAGTCTTCAGACTTAAGAATTGACATGAGTCTTTCACTGTAGACTTCCGGAGGATCCCAATGGGCGGTGGATATGTTGCCGACACCACCAGAAAGGCCGACTTTCTGATAGTACTGAGTTAGCTGCTCTCTCCCGGAATCCCTGTGGGATAGATGGCGGAGGAGGCAGAGAATCAGTTCCCCAATAGGATTCGGCCTTTCCTTGGAGATTTGAGGTCCTTCACCAGGCTTGAAATCTTTCTCCAACGGCATCCATCTCATAAAGTCGCTCCTGGTGAAATAACTCCACTTTCCTCGATTCGTCATCGAAAAATATTCTTCTTCTATGGGATTTGCGTGCGACCTTGGTTCCAATGGCATATACATGTGCTGCCATGTGTGGAGATCACTGACGCAAATCATGGCCGGGAGTTCGCCGGGATGCTTGGCCTCCGCATGGAGACGACGAATTTCTGTGTCAACTGCCTGTGCGCCGCGCTCGGGCGACCACTCGTGACTATGCGCAAGCAGGCCATAGGTAATTGTTCCGAAAACTTCGCCGTAAAAGTTCCCATCATTGGGTGTGCTGAGCTTCCTGATAGCTGCAGCATTTGAGAAGAGTTTGGATATATGCTGTTTCCGGAGGGTGTTCTTACATTCGAAGGCTGCTATAACGCCTCCGGCGAGATATAGCTTTTTCTCTCGCAGCTTGCGCGGATAGTCACCGGAAAGAAGAACTACATCGAGCTGAGGGCTAGCTGTACCGTCTGCCCCCAGTATTCGGCCTTTAGTTGCTACGTGAATATCAGCAGGAATCCAGTCAGCCAGAAGAGCCGCCCAGTTGCTTTCTCCTTCATCGCCAGCTGTCCCTGGGTCCTCCCTGGACCGCCGATAGATGCGGCTGTACTCGGACCGCATCTCGGAAGCCACCTGGTCAAAGAACATGTGAAGTTCATGAGGCTGCATGGTTGTAGTTTGACAGCAATCGGGCACTCCAGAGAGCTAGTCAGCGAGAATAAGGCCCAGTTGACCAGATAAGGACGCTGGGCGAGCGTGAAGCGGGGGCCTCGCGGCCCCCAGCCCCCCGCGGGCCGGAGGGCACGCCCGCGCGGAGCGGTCTTTCACAGCGTCTCGTCGTTCGCGCGGGCGCACCCTCCGGGACGGGCGCGCGTGCTAACGCGGGTGCTAACAATGGCGCGGGATCGGGCTGGATGGCGGTGGACGTCCGGGAGGGGCGCGGGCCGGTCGGGGGACGGGTGTGGACACCGTCGATTTTGCTACGGATCAGAAGGTAGATCGGGCGTCGACTCCTTGGAAGCACCTTTTAGGTTTTGGTATCGTCGTTTGCGTTGCATGAAAACCCGATCAACTTTGAGTGTTAAAGCATAAACTGCCCACGCGGGGAGGATGCCGACCAGGAGGAGGGTGAGGATTGAGGTGGCAACGTTCGAGAAGTTCAATCCTTGCTCGAAGGTTATTGCCCACAAGGCTGCCGCGCCAACGAAAGCCCAAAAAAGCACCGCGTAGTATGCCACTCTAAGCGTGCTTCCTGGGCGTGAGTGCACCCGTCCAAGGAGCAGAAAAGCCTTCGATGTTTCTAGGGAAAACTTACGCGAAAATCGTTTTTTTCGCTCAATGTTTGATACTGATAGGTATGCCTGCTCCAGATCTCGTGCTGCCCTATCTATCATTTCTTTGTTGGGGGTGTTGAAGCTCGCCTGCTTGTTGACGTTCAAATACTGTTCGATTAGGGCGATGCGCTCTTGTGCCTCGGACAGCCTTCGTTGCCGACTGCGTCGCACCAAGTACTCTTTACATAGGAATCCGCAGCCCGCAAGCAGGGCTGTGACGAGTGGGCCAATGATCGCACCTAGAAACTCCGCTGAAGTCATTGCGTTCCTATCGCGGCCGAGAGCTAGGGTAGATTATATTGTTTTGCGCTCTAGGATAGGTTGTGCGACGAATTGGATTCGCCAAGCTTAGTTTTGGTTCTGGCAATATGGCGGAGTATTGCCTTTTAAGGGCATTGGAGTTTGCAACTGCCAGACAGTCAGATGGTTGTGGGCGATCGCTGCCGCAACGGCTCCCGGTGTTCGAGCCGCGGTCGGACCTGTGTCCGGAATCAGTTTGCCCTCAGGGTGAGCGCATGCCTTGGGGGCGGGTTGCTAACGCGGGTGCTAACGGCGGGTCTGGACGAGCCTGGACGCGAGTGGCACCGGCAGGTGGCGGAGAGGGCTGCACAGCAGGTCAAGGGACGGGCCTGGACGGGTGTGGATCTTGTTCGTGAGACTCGTAATGAACAGGTCATCGGTTCGATTCCGATAGGCGGCTCCACCGTGAAGGGCCCCTTCCGTATTCGGGAGGGGCCCTTTGGTGTCGTGTGGGTCACCGGCTGAGCGGCTAGAGCCGTGCCCGGTCGTCTTTTGAGTTGTTGGTGCGGTCGCGCCAGGCTCGTTCCCATTGGCGGGTCAGGGCGGGGTAGACGATCAGGTAGCGGAACGGGGCGATGAGGGCCATGTAGAGGCGGCCGAAGCGGCCGTTCGGCTTGACCAGGACGGCCATCCGGAGTTCGTGGTCGCCGTTGGCGGACGGGACCCAGCCCAGGTGCATGATGGTGTGGACGGTCCTGTTGGCCAGTTCGCGGGCGGCCTCGTCGTGGAGTTCGTAGACCGGGGTGAACGGGCTGCCGTCCGAGGTGTCCTCGACGGTCGCGCGGAGGTCGGGCGGGGTGCGGTCGCGCAGCGGGCGGACGCGCGTTCCGAGGCCGGCCCTGTCCTTGTCCCAGCCGAGCAGGGCGCCGAGTTTCCAGCGCACCGCGAACAGGAAGCGGACTGGGCGGCTCTGGTTGGCGAAGCTGCCGCCGGTGCGCATCGCGTCGAGCATCACGGGGAAGTCGTCCGGGCCGGCGCCGGGGGTGCGGAAGGACCACACGTCCTCGGTCTCGAAGTCGCGGGCGAGGTCGTGGATCCGCCACGGCCGATCGGTGTGGGCCGTGCGAGGAAGCTTCATGGCCGCCGCCTTTCCTGGGCGTTCTATACGCTGGCGTATAAGGCGAGGGTAGAACGGATATACGGTTCCGTATATTCAGTGGCGGAGTGAGGTGGGACACAACGTGGGAGCCGCTCGCGTACCGCGCGACAGGTGGGTGGAGGAAGGCCTGCGGGTGCTGGCCGACGGTGGGCCGGACGCCGTCCGGGTCGAGGTGCTGGCGAAGCGGCTCGGTGTCACCAAGGGCGGGTTCTACGGGTATTTCGCCGATCGGGACGCGCTGCTGGAGGCGATGCTCGACACCTGGGAACGGGAGAGCACCGACGGCGTGATCGAGCAGGTCGAGCGCGAGGGCGGCGACGCGAAGGCCAAGATCCACCGGGCGGGGATGCTCACGTTCTCCGGCGACCGGCTCCTTCCCATCGACCTCGCGGTACGGGTCTGGGCGCGGCGGGACGAGGCGGTCGCCGAGCGCCTGCGGCGGGTGGACAACCGGCGGATGGACCTGCTGCGGGAGATGATCGGCACGTTCTGCTCCGATCCCGACGAGGTCGAGGCGCGCGGCCTGATCGCGTTCTGCGTGGCGATCGGCCACCACTCGATCACCGCCGACCACGAGGGGCGTTCCAGGGCCGAGGTGCTCGCTCGCGCCGCTGATCTGCTGCTCGACCGCGTTCCCCGGAAATAACCGGTCGGCCCCGTTGGGGGTGTAGTTCTTCCTTTGTGGAGATCTTGCGGTGGGCCGTGCGGGAGTTCGTGGTCGGCGGGTTGTATCCCGAGGGGCTGCCTATGGTGGCGGCCGAGGCTCTGACGCGTGGGGTGGATTCGTCGGCACTGCGGGAGCTGGCCGGGTGCGATGGTTCGGATGCCCGGGAGGTCCAGGACCTCTATCTCGCCGCCATGGAGGAACTGGGGCTGGAGATACCCGACGCGGACGAGGTCCTGTGGGAGCGGGTTCGGGTGTTGGCCGGGCGCATTGCGGACGGCTCGATCGCGCCGTACGAGGGCGTGTTGGGGATCGTCCGGCATGGTGGTGGGCTCGGATGGCCGGGAGAGCTCGCTGTGTTCGACTACCTGGCGAATCTGTATGCGGAGTTTCCGGCTCAGAGGGGGGAGCTGGCGGGGCAGATCGTCTCGGAAGCCCGGGGTCTGCTGGCGGAGGGTAAGTAGGGGATGGTTTCGCTGGTCGTCACGGCGTGAGCTTCCCGGGGTCGGTGGGTACGAGGGGGTTCGGGGAGGTGTGCGGTGGCTGAGCGGATCCGGCTGCAGCGGAAGAAGGGCTGGCGCAAGCCCGAAGGGGCCGTCGTGGTGGCGCGGCCGTCCCGGTGGGGCAACCCGTGGCGGATCGGCAAGGGGATGACGCGGGAGGAGTCGGTCGCGCGGTTCACGGAGTACATCCGGGTGCGGCGGGATCCGCCGGACGGCTGGACCGACAAGATCGGCTATCCGGCGGACGAGGAGATCCGGCGCGAGCTGAAGGGCCGGGATCTGGCGTGCTGGTGCCCGCTGCCGGAGGAGGGGCGGCCGGACGTCTGCCACGCGGCGGTGCTGCTGAAGATCGCGTCAGGTGTCGACGAGGTCTAGGGCGCCGGGGTCGAGGTGCTGGAGGGCGGCCATGACGACGCGGGCGGTGAGCTCGCCGGACGCGAGCGGGTCGAGGTCCGCGCGGAGGGCGTGGGCGGCGGCCTTGCCGGTCATGCCGACGAGCATGGCGGCGAGGAGGCCGGCGCTGGGGCCGGGCGGGCGGCCCTCGGCGGCGAGGTGGTCGCGGATCTGGCCGGCGACGGCCTCGGTGATGGTGCCGGCGATCTGCTCCCGTACGGGGCCGAGGTCGCCGGGGGCGTGGTCGTCGAAGAGGATCCGGAAGCCCTCGGGGTGGGCGGCGGCGAACGTGAACAGTGCCATCACGTAGGTGTGGACGCGCCGGTTCACGGGCCGGCCGGCGGCTGAGGCGTAGGCGCCGGTGACCCAGGTGCGGAGGCGGTCGCCTTCGCGGGCCAGGGTGGCGCGGTACAGGGCGGCCTTGTCGCCGAAATGCGCGTACAGGGTGGGTTTGGTGGAGTCGGCGCGCGCGGCGATCGTGCCCATGGTGGCGCGCTGGTACCCGTGCTCGGCGAAGACGGCGCGGGCCGCGTCCAGGAGTTGCCCGTCGGTGGGTCGCGAACGTGTGCTTCGCCGTGGAGTACGGGCCTGAAGTTTGTCACCCACGCGGTTAACCCTAGGGGCCGGACCAGCTTTACTTCTCGGTAAAGCTCCGTCGAGCGGGAGGGACGGCCATGGCCCCTCGAAGATGGATCATCCTGGCCGGCGCGGTCGTGCTGACCGTCGCGGGCCTGGCGGTGCCCGGGCACGCGGCGACGCGGGTGGAGGCGCCGGTCGCCACCACCTCACCGGTCCGGGAGGTGGTGGAGTCGGTCGTGCGGCTGAGGCTGCCGCTCCCGGGGACCGGCCACCCGCCGGAGTGCGACTGGGTCTCCTACCTCCGGTTCCGGCATCGGAACGGGCCCGCGGAGTCCGCCCGCGCGGACCGGATCCTCATCGCGCAGCCCGGCGTGCTGGAAGGCGCCGCGGCGTTCGACGGCGTCGCGCGCAACACGATCGTGGAGGCGGCCGGGAAGGGCCGGTACGTGGAGTTCTGGGCGCTGGACCGCCGTTCCAACTGCCTGGAGGACAACACCGGTGTACGGGCGGGACTCGCGGCCCGCGACGCCCATCTGGCGGTCGATTACTACTATCGGAAGAAGGCGGTGGGCGGACGGACGTTCGCCGGTTACCTCAGCAACGATCAGGTCCGTTTCCTGCAGGACGTCGGGATCGAACGGACCGTCCGCGACCAGTACGAGTTGATGCGCAGGGAACTCCCCGACCCGGCCGTCCGCAGGGAGAAGGTACTGTGCGGCGGCCATTCCCTGGGCGGCATGGTGACCGGGTATTTCGCCGTCTGGGATTTCGACGGGAACCATTCGACGACGGCCGACGCGGGCTACAACCAGTGCTCGGGGTATTTCGCGCTCGACAGCCGGATCCAGGCGGGCGGGATCGGGCTGGAACGGCTCGTGCCGTCCAATGTGCTCCCCGAGGAGGGGACGACCCCGGACCTGATCCGGCTCGGGCTGGAGCTGGGGATCATCCCGCGGACCCTCTCGGCGCCCGCGGTGATCAACGCGGAGACCATGAACCTGCTGGCCATCGCCGGCCTGGCGGCGCGCAACGATCCGGACGGGGAGTCCCGCCTGTCCTCGTACATCCCGGCGGGCTTCAACCAGGACACCACGTACCGGCTGCTGTTCTCCAAGGACTACGCGACGTTCCTCAGGGGGACGCCGACCGTGCGCGACTTCCGGTTCAGCAACGAGGCGGCGCTGGGCGGGCTGATGGACGACAACTCGGTGCCGCTGGGGTTCGTCCAGACGAGCGTGGGGTTCTTCGACGGCGGGCGGATCACCGACAAGGACTTCCCGCTGCCGAACGACCTGGCCGGGCTGCCGCCGCTGGAGCCGCTGAAGCGCCTGGTCGGCACCGGCAAGAAGGCGATCCCGGACGAGCCGGGCGGGCCGCTCTACACGTGGCGCAACTACGACCGCGTGGGCGCCCCGGACGATCCGGTCCACAAGGGCAGGGACGGGAAGCCGTTCACGACGGCTTCCGACGAGGTGACCGACATCGGCCAGCTGGCGCGGAGCCTCGCGGAGCATCCGCTGGACTTCACCGAGGACTACTTCCCGACCCGGCTGGTCACCGACATCGCCCTCGGTGATCACGAGGACGCGGTGCACGCCGGGGGGATCGCGGCGAACCCGACGATCCTGCTGCTGGCCGGGGAGGGCGTGCTGCCGCCGCCGGAGCCCCAGGAGGGCGTGAAGCAGGTGGTCGCGCCCGGTTACCAGCACCTCGACGTGCTGACCGCCGCGGCCGTCCAGAACGGCGGGCGGCCGGAACGGATCTCGGTCGAGCTGGCGGCCTTCGCCGCCGGCTGACCGGCACGGCGTGCGGAGGGCGCGAGCCCGCGTGCGGCCCCGTCGCTCGCGCCCTCCGCACTTCCGCTCAGACTTCGGCCGGTGCCTTGTCGAGGTGCTCGGCGAGGATGGCGTGGTGGGTCACGCGGGCCCGCGCGTGCAGGTCGCGGCCCGCCTCGGTGATCTTGACGAACACGCCGCGCCGGTCGGCCGCGCACATCGTGCGCTCGGCCAGCCCGTGCTTCTCCAGGCGGGCGACCGTGCGGGAGAGGGCGCTCTGGCTGAGGTACATGCCGGACTGGAGGTCCTGCATGCGGCAGTCGTCGCAGTCGGTCTCGACGAGCCGGTCGAGGGTCTCGAACTCGCTCATCGTGATGCCGTAGGCCGCCTGAAGCTCGCGGTCCAGATGGCACGCGATCTCGTTGTAGCAGGTCAGCAGCGACCGCCACCGGTCCACCAACTCCATGGCGCGGATTCTAACATGCGCCAGCATTAGATGCATCTGCATTAAGTGCGTGGACATTGGATGCGTGTGCATGTAATGTCCTCCGCCGTGACTATCACCGAGACCCCACCCGCCTCAGCGATCGCCCAGCCGACCGGAAAGCACGAGCAGACGTGGACGCCGCGCCTCTGGGGCGTCCTGGCCGTGCTGTGCGCCGTGCTGTTCCTGGACGGGCTCGACGTGTCCATGGTGGGCGTCGCGCTGCCGTCCATCGGCGCCGAACTCGGCCTGTCGACCACCGCGCTGCAGTGGATCGTGAACGGCTACGTCCTCGGGTACGGCGGCCTGCTGCTCCTCGGCGGCCGCACCGCCGACCTGCTCGGGCGGCGCCGCGTCTTCCTGATCGCCTTGGCCGTGTTCGCGATCGCCTCCCTCATCGGAGGGCTGGTCGACAACGGCCCGCTGCTCATCGCCACCCGTTTCATCAAGGGACTGGCCGCCGCGTTCACCGCGCCGACCGCCCTGTCCATCCTGACCACCACGTTCCACGAGGGACCGGCCCGCAACCGGGCGCTCTCGGTCTTCTCCGTCTTCGGCGCCAGCGGCTACTCGTCCGGGCTGATCCTGGGCGGGCTGCTCACCAGCTTCGGCTGGCGCTGGACGTTCCTCACCCCCGTGCCGCTGGCGATCCTCGCGCTGGTCGCGGGCTACGCGCTGATCCCGCGGGACCGTCCCGCCGCCGGTGGCGGCCACGACCTGGTCGGCGCCGTCACCCTCACCGGCGGCATGCTGCTGGCCGTCTACACCGTCGTCTCCGCGCCCGAACGCGGCTGGCTCGACCCGCTCACCGTGGGCTCGATGGTGCTGGCCGTCGCGCTGCTCGCCGGTTTCGTCGCCACCGAGAAGCGGGTCGCGCACCCGCTGGTCCGCCTCGGCATCCTGCGGGCGGGCTCGATCGTCCGGGCCAACCTGAGCATCATCGCGCTGTTCGGGTCGTACCTCAGCTTCCAGTTCATGATGACCCTCTACCTGCAGGACGTCCTGCACTGGTCGCCGCTGAAGATGGCCCTCGGCCTGCTCCCGGCCGGGCTGCTGGTGGCGTTCGCGTCCCCGTTCGTCGGCCGGCTGATCGACCGGTACGGGACGCCGCGCCTGATCCTCGCCTCGATGGCGTCGCTGAGCCTCGGGTACGTGTGGTTCCTCGCCACCGCCGGGAACACGCCGGACTACACGGTCACGATCCTGCCCGCGATGCTGCTGCTCGGCGGCGGGTTCGCGTTCGGGTTCAGCTCCATCATGGCGCAGGCCACCGACGGTATCGACGACTCCGAGCAGGGCCTGGCCTCCGGGCTGGTGCACACCTCCGCCCAGGCCGGCGCCGCGCTGGTGCTGGCCCTGGTCACGGCCCTGGTCGCGGGCGGCTCCCACACCGGCACGGGCGGCGGGACGGACTTCGGCCCGTTCCACCCCGGCGTCAACCTGGTCACCGCCATCGCCGTGGTCGGCCTGGCGCTGAACGTCGTCCCGCTCCTGGGCCGCCGTCGCCGCCCGCAGCACGCCGCCTGACCGCAACCTGAACGAGGGCGCCCTTCCGCCGTGGAAGGGCGCCCTCGCCGTTTTCCTAGGAGCGCTTCCAGAACGCTCGCCGAGTCGTTCCCCTCTGCTGCTCGGGGCCGGTGCCGTCGCCCAGGAACGTGGCCAGCACCTGGATCGCGCGCTCCCACAGGTCGTCGGCCCGGTCGGCGGGACGGGCGACGGCGGTGCCGATCGTTTCGCGCAGTTCCTGGAGCTCCTGCGTCAGGGCGCGGAGCGGAACGAGCGCCGAGGCGGCGGTGCCGGCGGACTCCAGGCTGCGGAGGGCCTCGGTCAGGGTGGGCAGTGCCGACGCGGTCAGGAAGTCGACACGGTCGCGGTGCCGTCCCAGGCGTCCGGCCTGAAGGTCCTGGAGGAGGACGCGCAGCGCGTCGCGGGGATCGTCCTGCGGCGCGGGCCGCGGGCGGCGCCGCCGCACCGGGCCGCCCGGCCTGCCGCCGGGACCGCCGGGACGGGCGGTGCCCCGGGGCGCGGCGGCGCGCTCCGGCGGGCCGCCCAGGAAGTCCGGGACGTCGAGGTCGTCCGCCGCGCCGCCCGGCTCCGGCGGCCGGGCACCGTAGGCGGCGGGCGCGGGGAAGGACGCGGCGCGGGCCGCCATCGGCATCGCCGCGGGCGCGGCGCCGTAGCCGCCGGCCGGGGCCGCGGCGGAGGCGGGGGCCGCGCCCCAGCCGTCCGGGGTCTCGACCGGCTGGACGACCTGGTGGGGCCGCCCGCCCTCGGCGACGACCCGGCTGTCCACGGCGACGAACGCGGTGAAGCGGCACAGGACGCCGAAGCGCAGCGAGGTGTCGACGATCCGCTGCTCCAGGTCGGCCGGGCCGCCGGTCGCGTACCGGTCCTCCAGGTCGCGGAGGTGCGCGCGGGCCCAGACGGCGCCCGCGGCGGGGGAGTCCGTCCGCGTGGCGGTGGCCTGCCGCTCCCAGCCGGTGCCACCGGCGGATCCCTGGACGACGACGCCGCCGGACGGGGCGCCGCGGTAGCGGCCGGAGACGACGAGCGGAACGCCCGGGTACAGGGCGCCGATGCGGCGCGGCGCCACCGTGTCCGGAACGATCTCCAGCCCCGCCGGTGCCAGCCGCAGCCCGGTGACCAGCGGGGACCCGATGCGGTGGTGGATGGCCTCCATGGCCTCGTCCAGCCGGTCCTCGGACTCGACCAGCTCGCAGCGCCCGTTCCCGGCCTCGGCCAGGCGGCGCAGGAACCCGGCGTTCACGGCGCGGTCGATGCCTACCGTGTGCACGCGCACGCCGTGCAGGCGCGGCTGGAGGCGGGACAGGATGTGGTCCTCGTTCGCGACCTGGCCGTCGGTGATCAGTACGAGCACCCGGTCGCGGCCGGGGTCGGCGAGCAGCCCGCACGCCTCCTCCAGCGGCGCGAGCATCTCGGTGCCGCCGCGCGCGCCCAGCCCGGCGAGGTGCTCGACCGCCCGGAACCGGTTGCGGTCGGTGCCCTCGGCGAGCCCGTGCCCGAGGTCGCGGGGGCGCTCGACGACGGTGTCGAACGACAGCACCGCGAACCGGTCCGCGCCGGTCAGCGTGTCGACGATCCGCCCGGCGGCCCGCCGCGCCGCGACCATCTTCCAGCCGTGCATGCTGCCGGAGCGGTCGAGGATCAGCACGACGTCGCGCGGGGCGGGGCGGCTCTCGCCGCCGGGGAGGAGGGTCAGGGTGAACGTTCCCTCGTCCCCTTCCGCGTCCGGGGTGACGGCCAGGGCGGGAGCGTCCGGGGAGGCGTACGCGAGCCGCAGGATGAAGTCGCGGTTCAGCCGCTCGCCGGGGTGCAGCCGGATGGTCGTGCGCCCGCCCCCGGTCTCCTTGGCGTCCTCGGCCACGACGTGGAGGGCCGACCGGATCCCGGTGAGCTCCAGGCCCGCCGGGTCGACGTCCACGGCGATCGACAGCCGTACCGGGTCGGGGAACCCCGGCAGCAGCACCGGCGGGCTGATCCGCGAGGCGTCCGGCACCGCGTCGGTGTCGGCCTGCACGCCCGCCCCGGCCTGCTCGCCGTCGATCAGCGCGCCCGGTACGTAGCGCGGCGCCACGACCAGCGGGAACCGGAACGTGGCCGCGCCGTCCTCGTACGGCAGCGGCTGGTTCAGCGTGAGCCGTACCGTCACCCGCTCGCCCGGCAGGATGTTGCCCACCCGCATCGTGAAGACGTCGGGCCGGTCCTCCTCGGCGATGGCGGCCCGCCGCCCGGCGGCGATGGCGGTGTCGTAGTCCTGGCGGGCCTGGCCGCGCTCCTTCAGGACGCCGTCGATCACCCGGTCGGCCGCCTCCATCCGGAGCGCGGTCACGGCCGCGCGGTCCGGCAGCGGGAAGATGTAGGTCGCCTCCAGCGGCTCGTCGTACGGGTTGCGGAACCCCTGCTCCACCTCGATCCCGGCGGCTAGGCCGGCGATGGAGGCGCGGACGTCGACGCTGTCGAGGGGCAGGTTGCCCCGCCCGGTGCTCAGCGCGCCCAGCCCGCCCTCGTCGGGGCCCGGCGGCACGGCGGTCTCGGGAAGAGGGTCGATGCGAACGGTCACTGGGACCTCCCGGATGGGTCGGCGGGCGTTGTGTCGAGGGGCGGGCCGTCAGGGGACGGGCTGTCGGTCGGTGCGGGAGGAACGCGCTCGATCAGGCCGCGCCGCCGCAGCTCCTCCAGCAGCGGCCCGGCGGCCGCCGCGATGGCGGTGAGGTCGTCGTCGCCGAGCGCGGGGACGTCCAGCAGGAGCGTGAGCCCGTTTGCGAGCCGCACCCCTTGGACGACCGGCGGCCGGGGTACGGCACCGCCGCCGTCGGGCGCCGGTGCGGCGGCGGCCGTCGCGGGGGCCCAGAAGCGGGAACGCGCGGCGGGCGCCGCGGCTGGCGCGGGTGCGGGCGCGGGAAGGTCGGCTATCCGGCTCAGATGGGTGTCGGTCGCCCCCGCCAGCTCCGCCTGGATCTGGGCGATGGTGCGGCCCTCGGCCTGGCGGCGCTTGACGGCGACGAGCTGGCGGAGGTGGCGCGGGCCGTACAGGGCGGTGCGGCCGCGGCGGCCCAGGGGCGGGTCGACGAGCCCGATGGTGGTGTACCAGCGGATCAGCCGTTCGTTCGGCATGTCCCGCACCCGGCCGTTGACCTGCACGGGATCGCCGGCCGAGAGGGCCTCGACGGCCCGCTCCGCCAGTTCCGCGATGGTCCACGTGCTCTCCATGCCCCGATAGTGACACTGTCATGATGACAGTGTCAACGTCGCAACTCTAGCGAAGCCCTTGAACGCGGCGGAGCATCGGCGCACGCTTGCAGGGGCCGGGATGTGCGGTGGCCGGGAGTGGTGGGAGGGAAGGGGCTTTCGGTGCGCAGCGACGCGGGTGGCGGCACGTCCGGCGCCGGCGACTCCGCTTGGTCGCGCTACCGCGCGCTCGCCGGCCGGGACCGGCGCGAGCGGTTGGTCGTCCGGTCCGTGCTGGCGGCCGGGGCCGGGGTCGTGGCGGCCGGGGTCGCGGTGTGGTGGGCGGGGATCGCCGTCGCCGCCGCGGTCTTCGCCGGGCAGGTGGTGTACGGGCGGGTGCGGCCGGGTGCGGCGACCGAGTGGCGGCGGGGCGCGCAGGCCGAGCGCCGTACGGGCCGCCGGCTGGCCCGCCTGGACCCGGCGGCCTTCCACGTCCTGCACGACCGGGTGCTGCCCGACTCCAGGAGCAATCTCGACCATCTCGTCATCGGGCTCACCGGGGTGTACGCGATCGCCAGTCGGCGGTGGCGCCGGGGCGTCCGGCTGCGGTCGGAGCAGGGGCGGTTGTGGGCCGGGGGCAGGCCCGCGGCGGGCGTGGACGTGGCGGCGCACGCCGCGACCCTGGTGGAGAAACTCCTGGCGGACGAACTCGGCCATGCGGTCGCGGTCGAGGCGGTCGTGGCCGTCCATGGGGCGCGGGTGCCGCGGGAAGGGCTCCGGCACGGAGAAGTGGAATTGCGTTCGGCCCGTTCCCTTCCGGGCGGTATCGCAGGACGTCCGGTGATCTTCACGAGTGCCCAGGTCACGACCATCGCTGCCGCCGCCGAGCGGGCGCTGCCGCCCATGATCCCTTTCTGACTCCGGGTAATTGTGGGCGTGGACACGGCCGGACGTAGTACGACAAGAGCGAATAAATAGCACAATCCACAATCCGTTTCCGGGAACGGCCTCATAACGGCACGGCGTCTTGAGTTCGAATCTGTGAAATTGGCTGTCAAGCGGCCGTCGACCCTTTAGTTTTCTTTCCATGGACGACCACCTACTGGTCGAGGCCCTGCGTGCCCGCGACCCCGGCGCGGCGGGTGCCGTCTACGACGCCTACGCCGACCGGCTGTACGCGTACTGCTGGTTCCAGCTGCGCTGCCGGGACGCGGCCCAGGTGGCCCTGCGCGACACGTTCATCGTGGCCGAGGCGCACGCCGGAAAGCTGCGCGATCCCGACCGGTTCGGGCCGTGGCTGTACGCGCTGGCCCGGCTGGAGTGCGCCCGGCGGCCGCCGCGCCCCGGCCAGGAGCCCGACCTGCCCGTCGCCAGCCACGACCAGGACGACGTCGACCAGCGGATGATGGCCTGGCAGGCGGTGCTCGGCCTGGCCCCCGACGAGCGGGAGCTGCTGGAGCTGCGGGTCCGGCACCAGCTGTCGGTGCCCGACCTGGCGGCCGTCCAGGACCTGCCCGTCAAGGACGCGCAGGACGCGCTCGACGCCGCGCACGCCGCGCTGGAGACGGCGCTGACCGCCGAGATCGTCGCGCACAGCGGCCCGTACGGCTGCGACGAGCGCGGCCGGCTCCTGCGCGAGCGGCGCGGCGAGCTCGACCGGGAGCTGCGCGAGCGGCTGGCCGGGCACGCGCGCGACTGCGGCACGTGCGCGGAGCTGCTGCCCCGCACCGTCTCGGCGGCCAAGGTGTTCGGGCTGCTGCCGTGCGCGGACCTGCCGCCCGAGCTGCGGGTGCGCGTGATGAGCGCGTTCATGGACCCCGACCTGGTCGGCTACCGGCTGTTCGTGGCGACGCGCGTGGACGGGCTGGGCCCGAGCGGCTTCCCCCTGCGCCCCCGCCGGGGAAGGGCCGCCGCGGCCACGGAGAGGTCCCGCCGGGACCGGCGCTCCAGGCGCCGGGATCCCGGCCGGCGGCCCGAGGTGCCGCTCCCGGACGACTCCGGGCGGCGCCGCTCGGTCGCGTGGCTGGCGGTGGGAGCGGTCGCGGCCGCGCTGCTGCTCAGCTCGGGCGCGGCCCTGCTCCGGCTGGACGGGCGCGGGACCGGGCACCCCCAGGCGGTCGTCACCGGCGACCTGAGGCCGCCGGACGGCGGGTCCTCGGCCCGGCCCGGCCGGTCCGCCGGGGGGCCGGGCGTCCCGGTCTCGGCGACGTTCCCGCTCGGGGCGCTGGTCCCGTCCGCGCCGCCGACCGCGCTGCCGTCACCGCCGCCCGGCGGCGGCACCGGCGGTGGGGAGCACGCGCCGCCTCCCGGCGAGGGCGCGCTCGCGGTCTCCCCGCTCTTCCTCGACCTCGCGGGCGGCTCGGACGGCACGGTCGAGCTGCGCGCCGGCGGCGGCCCGGTCGACTGGCGGGCCAGGACCTGGGGTCCGGTACGGGCGAGCCGCACGTCCGGGCGCCTGGAGGCCGGCGAGACGGCCAGGATCGCCGTGCGCGTGTCCCGTTCGGCCCGTTCCCAGGGGGAGGGCGGGATCGCGTTCACGCCGGGCGGCGCGGAGGTCCGCGTCACCTGGCGGCCCGCTCCCGGCCCGGGGCCCTCGCCCGACCCGACGCCGACGACTCCCGCGCCGGAGCCGACGCCCACGCCGACACCCACTCCCTCGCCCACCCGGCCGCCGGCGGAACCGTCGAGCCCGCCGCCCTCCACGCCGCCGGACGCGTCCGAGCCGGCGCCCCCGCCCGGATCCGGCGGCACGCCGGCCCCCTCCGGATCGGGTTGACCGAACACGAGTCGATCAAGCGGTGTGCCTCGACCGCGGTCAGGGTAGAGCGATGACTACTCTGAGTACTTGATCATTCGCGTACGGTGCGACGCGGTAGGGGGGACCGTGGTCCTGAGGACAACCGGCGCCGGGGCACGCCTGGCCGCCCTCACGCTGGGCCTGGCGGCGCTGACCGCCGCGGCGCCCGCGGCGCCCGCGGCTCCGGTGGCGGCGGAGCCGGCGCCCAGCGCCCGCGACGTGGCAGCGAGTAAGGAACGCGTCCAGGAGCGGGCCGCCGAGGTCGGCCGTACCAAGGCGCGGCTGGCGCAGGCGAGCGCCGAGCTGGAACGCCTCGCCGCGTCGACCGCGCAGGCCGTCGAGCGCTACAACGGCGAGCTCATCATGATGCGCCGGGCGCTGGCAGACTACGAGCAGGCCCGGCTCCGCCAGGAGGAGGCGCTGCGGCGCGCCGAGGAGGCCCGGTCCGAACTGGCCGTGTTCGCCGCCGACGCGTACCGGATCGGCGGCCCGTCCCTGCCCGCGGTCGTGGCGGGTACGGGCGGCCCGCAGGGCTTCATGGACCGCGCCGGGATGGTGCGGGCGCTCGCGCGGCAGCGGACCGGGATCATCGAGCGGGCCGAGGCGGCCCGCAACGTCGCCGGCCTCTTCCAGCGGCAGGCGCGGGCGGCGTTCGACGAGCGCCGCGATGCCGCGATCCGCGCCGCCGAGGCCCGGAAGGCCGCCGAACGCGCCGTCTCGCAGCAGCGGGACGCGGTGCGGCGCATCGGAGCCGAGCAGCGGAGCCTGCAAGCGAGCCTGGGCAAGGCGCAGGCACGCGCGCTGCGGCTACAGCGGGAACGCCAGGCGGCACTCGAAAAGGCCGAGATCCGGCGCGCGCAGGAGGCGTCCAAGGGAGCGGGGGCCGCGGCCGCGGCCGGTTCCGGGACCGCGAGCCGTCCGGTGGCGGCGACGCGCCGCGGCTCGATCGTCGTACGGGCCGCGCTCCGATGGCTCGGCACGCCCTACTCCTGGGGCGGCGGCAACGCGAGCGGCCCCAGCTACGGGATCGCGCACGGCGCGCGCATCCACGGCTTCGACTGCTCCGGCCTGGCCCTCTACGCGTGGGCGAAGGCCGGCGTACGCCTGGACCACTGGACGGGAACGCAGTGGACGTCCGGGCCGCGCGTCCCGCTGAACCGGCTCCGCAAGGGCGACCTGGTCTTCTTCGCCCGCAACACCGCGGACCCGGCGACGATCCACCACGTCGGCATCTTCATCGGCAAGGGGCGCATGGTCGAGGCGCCGTACACGGGCGCGCGGGTGCGCGTGTCGAGCATCTGGCGCGACGGGCTCATCGGCGCCGTCCGCCCGGCGGGCTGAAACGGCCCCGGGAAGCGAAACACTTCCGTACGGCCATGCTGTACGGAAGTGTTCCGGCCCACCGGACGGCAGGGAGCGGGGAGCGCGCCGGACGCCTCAGTGGCCGCCCTGCTCGGCGGCTCGCTTGAGGGAGCGCTCGATCTCCAGCTCGGCCTCGACGCGGCCGACCCAGCTGGCGCCCTCGACGGACTTGCCGGGCTCCAGGTCCTTGTAGACCTCGAAGAAGTGCTGGATCTCCAGCCGGTCGAACTCCGGCACGTGGTGGATGTCGCGCAGGTGCTCCTGGCGCGGGTCGGTCGCGGGGACGCACAGCACCTTGTCGTCGCCGCCGGCCTCGTCGGTCATCCGGAACATGCCGACCGCGCGGCAGCGGATGAGGCAGCCGGGGAACGTCGGCTCCTGGAGCAGCACCAGGGCGTCCAGCGGGTCGCCGTCCTCGCCGAGGGTGTTCTCCACGAACCCGTAGTCGGCCGGATACTGGGTCGCGGTGAAGAGCATCCGGTCGAGCCGGATGCGACCGGACTCGTGGTCCACCTCGTACTTGTTCCGCTGGCCCTTCGGGATCTCAATGGTGACGTCGAAATCCAAGGTGTCCTCCGCTCCCTGCGCGGTCGCAGTGCATAGTCTTTCGGGGTCCGTGCGGGTGAGGCCGACCCTCACGGTGGGTGTTCCCATATATAAGGATGTCGCACGTTGGTGAGTGGTGAGTGGGAGAGGGGCGGTCAGGTGCCGGAACAGGCCACCCGCCTGCTGACGATCACGCTGTCCCTCCTCATCGTCTTCACCGCCTCCGCCGGGGTGGCAGTGGCGAAACTCACACCGGCGCGGCATCTGTCGCCGCAGCCCCCGTCCGTCGCCGGGCGGGAGCCGGTACGGGCCGCCGCGGCGACCGGCCTCGCGCCGTACACCGCCGGCGCGCCGATGCCCGACCCCGGCACGCTCGCCGGGCGGCTGACCCCGCTGGTACGGGACGCGCGCACCCGGATCGGCGCGGTGGTGACCGACGTCGAGACCCGGCGCACGCTGTTCGCGGCGGACGCCGGCCGGCCCGCGACCCCCGCCTCCACCACCAAGCTGATCACGTCGGTGGCGGCGCTGGCCATGCTCGGTCCCGCCCACCGGATCGCGACCCGCACGGTCCGGGGCGGCGACGGCGCCGTGGTGCTGGTCGGCGGCGGGGATCCTACCGTGACCGCGTCCCCCGCGCCCGCACCGGGCGACGGTACGGACGGTGAACGCCCGGTGTACGCCTCCCTCCCCGACCTGGCGCGGCAGACCGCCGCGGCGCTGAAGGCGGCCGGCGTCCGGGAGGCCCGGGTGGACTTCGACGTGTCGGCGTACCAGGGCCCCCGCACGGCCGCCGGCTGGAAGCCCAACTACCTGCCGGACGGGGAGCTGGCGCCGCCGTCCGCGCTGACCGTGGACGAGGGCCGGGTCAGTCCGGGCGACCCGACGGTCCCGACGCGCGTCGCGAACCCGCCCGCGGCCGCGACGGCCGCGTTCGCGCGGCTGCTCTCTCGCAATGGCGTGAAGGCGAAGGCGGGGCGCCAGGTCACGGCCCCGGAGGGGGCCGCGCAGCTGGGCGCGGTGCGGTCGCCGACGGCCGCCGAGCTGGTCGAGCACCTGATGACCGAGAGCGACAACGACGTGGCCGAGGCGATGGCCCGGCAGGTCGCGATCAAGATGGGCCGGCCGGCCTCGTTCGACGGTGCGTCCCGGGCGGTGATGGAGGTGCTGGCCGGGCTCGGCGTCCGGTCCGGGATCCAGGTGAACGACGGCAGCGGCCTGTCGACCGCCAACCGGATCACCCCGGCCGCGCTGGCCCAGGTGATCTCCGTGGCCGCCTCGGCCGCGCGACCGGAGCTGCGCGCCGCGATCACCGGGATGCCGGTCGCCGGGTTCTCCGGGACGCTGAACATGCCGCGCTACACGTCCCCGTCCAGCCGGGCCGGGGCCGGCGTCGTCCGGGCCAAGACCGGGACGCTGGCCGGGGTGAGCACGCTCGCCGGGGTCGCGTACGACGCCGACGGCCGGCTGCTGGCGTTCGCGTTCATGATGGGCGACGGCAAGGGCGCGGTGGACCCCGGGCACCTCGACCGGCTCGCCGCCGCGGTCGCCTCCTGCGGCTGCTGACACCGCACCGCGCGGGGCGCCTGCGCATATATGCGATATCGCTGCTTCGGGCTGGTTCGGCCCCGTCTCCGCGTGTGGCGAACGCCGTACGGGAGATAACCAGAACAGTCGTTCGTTGAACGATCGAGCACGGGCGCTCCGGCGCCGGGACCCGAACGTACGGTGGAGTACATGAGCGCCTCAATGATCGACTGGAACCTGGCCGTCCAGACCGGCACCCGGCTGCTCCGGCCCGGTCCGCAGGTCGCCCAGGACGAGGCCCGCGCGGTGGTGGAGCAGCTCCGCGAGCTGTCCCGGATCGCGCAGGGGCACGTCCGCGACTTCACCGGGATGCGGTCGGCGGAGGAGGATCCGGCCCCGGCGACGATCGTCGACCGGCCCGGCTGGATCCGCGCGAACGTGGACGGCTTCCGCGTGGTGCTCGAACCGCTGATGGAGCAGATGCAGGACCGCCGCGGCTCCGGCGGGCTCGGCGGCGGCGCGGGCGGCGTGGTCGTCCAGGCGGTCGGCTCCCGCGTGACGGGCGTGCAGGTGGGCGCGCTGCTGGCGTACATGGCGGGGCGCGTCCTCGGCCAGTACGAGCTGTTCCTGCCGCCGGACCCGTCCGGCCGCAACCCCACCGGCCGGCTCACGCTGGTGGCGCCCAACATCGTCCAGGTGGAGCAGGAGCTCGGCGTGGACGCCCGCGACTTCCGCCTGTGGGTCTGCCTGCACGAGGAGACGCACCGCACCCAGTTCACCGCGGTGCCGTGGCTGCGCGAGTACGTCCAGGACCAGATGACGCAGTTCCTGCTGGCGTCCGACCTCGACCCGGGAGCGATGCTCGACCGGATCAAGGAGGCCGCCGACGCCGTCGTGGACGCCGTCCGGGGCGGCGACAGCAACCTGATCGACGCGATCCAGTCACCCGAGCAGCGCGAGATCCTCGACCGCCTCACCGCCGTGATGACGCTGGTCGAGGGGCACGGCGACTACGTGATGGACGCGGTCGGCCCGGAGGTCGTCCCGTCCGTCCAGGAGATCCGCTCCCGCTTCCAGGGGCGCCGTGAGGGCGGCGGCCGGATGGACAAGACCATCCGCCGGCTCCTCGGCATCGACCTGAAGATGAAGCAGTACGCCGAGGGCTCGCGCTTCGTCCGCCGCGTCGTCGCCGAGGTCGGCATGGACGGCTTCAACAAGGTCTGGGAGTCGCCCGAGAGCCTCCCCAGCCACGCCGAGATCAAGGAGCCCGCCCGGTGGATCGCGCGGGTCGTCGTCCCGCCCGCCATCGACGCGCCGCCCGCCGCCGGGGAGGCCTGACCTTCCCGCGCCCCCACCGGTACGGCAGCATGGACGGGTGATCGACGGCATGCGGCTGGCGCGGGCGGAGGGGGCCCATGGGGCCTGATCCGGCCGTCGCCCTTGTACGGAGTGCGGTGCGGCGGGTGCTGGACGGGCTGCCGCCGGGCGCCATGGTGCTCGCGGCGTGCAGCGGCGGCGCCGACTCGCTGGCGCTCGCGGGCGCGCTGGCGTTCGAGGCGCCGCGCTCGGGCCCGGACGGGCGGCCCGCCGGCGCCGTCACCGTCGACCACGGACTCCAGGAGGGCTCGGACGCGCGCGCCGCCCGGGTCGTCCGGACGCTGGCCGACCTCGGGCTCGACCCGGCCGGCTCGGTCGCGGTGACCGTCGGGGAACGCGGCGGGCCGGAGAACGCGGCGCGCGAGGCCCGCTACGGGGCGCTGGACGACGCCGCCGTACGGCTGCGGGCCGCCGCCGTCCTCCTCGGGCACACGCGGGACGACCAGGCCGAGACCGTCCTGCTGGGGCTCGCTAGGGGATCCGGGGCGCGCTCGCTGGCGGGGATGCCGCCCTCGTTCGTGCGGAGGTCCGCCAAGGAGGGGGCGGAGGTCCGCTACGCGCGGCCGCTGCTCGACCTCGACAGGGCGACGACGCGGCGCGCGTGCGAGGCGATGGGGCTGGAGCCCTGGGACGACCCCCACAACGACGATCGGACCTACGCGCGCGTGCGCGTACGACACGAGGCCCTGCCCGCCCTGGAGAAGGCCCTCGGACCCGGCATCGCCGAGGCACTCGCCCGTACGGGCAGGATGCTGCGCGACGACGCCGACGCGCTGGACGACCTCGCCGCCGGCGCCTACGCCGAGGCGTCCACCGCGCCCGGCGAGCTCGACGTGGAGCGCCTCGCCGCACTGCCGCGCGCCGTCCGCACGCGGGTGCTGCGCATGGCGGCGATCAAGGCGGGCAGCCCTCCGGGTACCCTCGCCGCGGTCCATGTGGAGGAAGTGGACCGGCTGGTCACGGCGTGGCGGGGGCAGCGGCACGTCGACCTGCCCGGGAGCGTCAGGGCATTCCGGCGATATGGCAGGCTGCTCTTCGGCCCGGCGTGATCCGCGGGCCGCGACCGTCACAAGAGGGTGGGATTCGTGGACGAGAAGGACCTGGGCGCCGACCTGGCGAAGGTACTGATCCCCGAGGACCGGCTGCGGGCCAAGGTGCGCGAGCTGGCCGAGCAGATCGACGCCGACTACGCCGGCAAGGACCTGCTGCTGGTGGGCGTCCTCAAGGGCGCCGTCATGATCATGGCCGATCTGGCGCGGGACCTGCACACCCCGGCCTCGATGGACTGGATGGCCGTGTCGTCGTACGGCTCGGGCACCAAGTCGTCCGGCGTGGTGCGGATCCTCAAGGACCTCGACACCGACATCCTCGACCGGCACGTGCTGATCGTCGAGGACATCATCGACTCCGGCCTCACGCTGTCCTGGCTGGTCAGCAACCTGCTCTCGCGCAAGCCCGCGTCGCTGGAGATCTGCGCGCTGCTGCGCAAGCCGGAGGCGGTCAAGACCGAGATCGAGTGCCGCTACCTCGGTTTCGACATCCCGAACGAGTTCGTCGTCGGGTACGGCCTCGACTACTCCGAGAAGTACCGGAACCTGCCGTTCGTGGGCACGCTGGCCCCGCACGTGTACGGCGGCTGACCCGCCGCCCCGGCCGCTCCCGGCCCCGCCCGATCCCACCCGGGCCGGTGCCGCCCATTCCGGCCTGATCCGGGCACTTGACGCAGTCCCCTACCGTGGGCCTACCGTCCCTTAGCGCGGCCTGGTCCCGTTTGGCAAGGGGCAGGAGCGTGGGAACGTGACCCTCAGGGAACAACGGGACGTACCGGATCGTTGCATGGAACGTCGGCGGGAACATCAGATGCGTGTACATCGAAGGCGAGCAGGGCCCAGCCGCCTGGCTGCGTCCGCTGCGCCCTGCGGTGTACCGTCGATATCCCGGGCTTCGTGTCGGGAGGCCATTAAGGAGGCCGTCACGGTGGACCTTTACGAATCCACGCGGACGGCCGGGCGAGCCGGCCGCGGAGCCCGCGGAGCAAGGACCCGGTTCACAGTGGCGCGCGTCCCTCGGGACGGGCGAATCGCAAGGTCAGGAGGGACGGGCCCCGAAGGGGTAACCGGATAAATGGACGTGAAGCGCTATTTTCGCGGGCCGCTGCTGTGGATCCTGCTGTTCGGCCTCTTGGTCGCCCTCATCATGTGGGGCGTCAACCCCGGCCGTTCCTACGAGAAGACCGACACCTCCAAGGTGGTCCAGTCGATCGCCGCGGGCCAGGTGAAGTCCGCCAAGATCATTGACAAGGACCAGCGGATCGAGGTCACCCTCAAGGACGGCAAGCAGCAGCAGGCGTCCTGGGTCGACGGCCAGGGAGTCCGCCTGCAGGAGCAGCTGCAGCAGCAGGCCCAGCAGGGCAAGCTGCCCGGCGGCTACAACGTCGAGGTCCCCAAGCAGAGCGTTTTCCTGAACCTGCTGTTCAGCCTGCTGCCCATCGTCGTCATCGTGCTGATCTTCCTGTTCATCATGAACCAGATGCAGGGCGGCGGCTCGCGGGTGATGAACTTCGGCAAGTCCAAGGCCAAGCTGATCACCAAGGACACCCCCAAGACCACCTTCGCCGACGTGGCCGGGGCCGACGAGGCCCTGGAGGAACTGGAAGAGATCAAGGACTTCCTGCAGAACCCGGCCAAGTTCCAGTCCATCGGCGCCAAGATCCCCAAGGGCGTGCTGCTGTACGGCCCGCCCGGCACCGGCAAGACGCTGCTGGCCCGCGCGGTCGCCGGCGAGGCCGGGGTCCCCTTCTACTCGATCTCCGGTTCGGACTTCGTCGAGATGTTCGTCGGCGTCGGCGCGTCCCGCGTCCGCGACCTGTTCGAGCAGGCCAAGGCCAACGCCCCCTCGATCATCTTCATCGACGAGATCGACGCTGTCGGCCGGCACCGCGGCGCCGGGCTCGGCGGCGGCCACGACGAGCGCGAGCAGACCCTCAACCAGCTGCTGGTCGAGATGGACGGCTTCGACGTCAAGGGCGGCGTGATCCTGATCGCGGCGACCAACCGTCCCGACATCCTCGACCCGGCGCTGCTGCGCCCGGGCCGGTTCGACCGGCAGGTCACCGTGGACCGTCCCGACCTGGAGGGCCGCAAGGGCATCCTGCGGGTCCACGGCCGCGGCAAGCCGTTCGCGCCGGACGTCGACCTGGACGTGATCGCCCGCCGTACCCCCGGCTTCACCGGCGCCGACCTGGCCAACGTGATCAACGAGGCGGCGCTGCTGACCGCCCGGTTCGACCAGAAGCTGATCGACATGGACACCCTGGAGGAGTCCATCGACCGCGTCATGGCCGGGCCGGAGCGCAAGACCCGGGTGATGTCGGAGAAGGAAAAGAAGATCATCGCCTACCACGAGGGCGGGCACGCGCTGGTGGCGCACGCGCTGCCGAACTCCGACCCCGTGCACAAGGTGACGATCCTGCCGCGCGGCCGCGCCCTGGGCTACACCATGACGCTGCCGATGGAGGACAAGTTCCTCACCACCCGTTCGGAGATGTCCGACCAGCTGGCGATGCTGCTGGGCGGCCGTACCGCCGAGGAGCTGGTCTTCCACGAGCCGACCACCGGTGCGGCCAACGACATCGAGAAGGCCACCTCGATCGCCCGCAACATGGTCACCGAGTACGGCATGAGCGAGCGGCTGGGCGCGCGCAAGTTCGGCACCGGCGCCGGCGAGGTGTTCCTCGGCCGCGACATGGGCCACGAGCGCGACTACTCCGAGGACATCGCCTCCGCGATCGACGACGAGGTCCGCCGCTACATCGAGTCCGCGCACGACACCGCCTGGGAGATCCTGGTCGAGTACCGGGACGTCCTGGACGACCTCGTGGTCAACCTCATGGACAAGGAGACCCTGTCCAAGGACCAGGTGCTGGAGATCTTCGCGCCGATCACCAAGCGGCCGCACCAGAACTCCTACACCGGCTACGGCAAGCGGCTCCCGTCCGACCGCCCGCCGGTGCTGACGCCCAAGGAGCTGGCCCTGATGGGCCCGCAGGACGTCACCGACCTGACCAAGAACAACGGGCAGGGGTCGACCGCTCCCGAGCAGTCGCCCGACGTGTCCAAGGGCGAAAGCTGACCACGTTGACCGACTCGTTCGACGAGCCGGCCGCGGGGGAGGGCGTCCAGCCCTCCCCCGCGGGCGGTTCCGGTTTCGACAACGCCCGCATCGAGCGGGCGGTACGCGAGATCCTGTTCGCCATCGGCGAGGACCCCGACCGCGACGGGCTCCGCGACACGCCGTCCCGGGTGGCCCGCGCGTACGCCGAGCAGTTCGCCGGCCTGCGGCAGACCCCCGAGGACGCCCTCAACAAGGTGTTCGAGGCTGACCACGACGAGATGGTCCTGGTCAAGGACATCGAGGTCTACAGCACCTGCGAGCATCACCTCGTCCCGTTCCACGGCCTGGCGCACGTCGGGTACACGCCCAACAAGAAGGGGCAGATCACCGGGCTGTCCAAGCTGGCGCGGCTGGTCGACGTGTACGCGCGGCGCCCGCAGGTGCAGGAGCGGCTGACCAGCCAGGTGGCCGACGCGGTGATGAACATCCTCGAACCGCGCGGCGTCATCGTGGTGATCGAGGCCGAGCACCTGTGCATGACCATGCGCGGCGTGCGCAAGCCCGGCGCCAAGACCGTGACCTCGGCCGTCCGCGGCGACTTCCGCGACTACGCAGAGACCCGGGCCGAGGCCATGGGCCTCATCCTGGGCCGCGGCTGAGCGCGGCGGGCCCGGGGCGGGGCGCGGGACGGTTGCGGGCGGGGCATAGGCTTGAGTGCATGACCGTCCGGCGCCCGCTCCCGCCGCAGCCCGTTCCCGGGCTGCCCGCGGCCGGGCGCTGCCTGGTGATGGGCGTGGTGAACGTGACGCCCGACTCGTTCTCCGACGGGGGCGCCTGGTTCGACCAGGAGAAGGCGATCCGGCACGGGTTCGATCTGGTCGCCGAGGGCGCCGACATCGTGGACGTGGGCGGCGAGTCCACCCGTCCCGGCGCGCAGCGCGTCTCCCGCGAGGAGGAGCTGCGGCGGGTCGTCCCGGTGATCGAGGCGCTGGCGGCCGGCGGCGTGCCGGTCAGCGTCGACACCATGCGCGCCGAGGTGGCCGCGGCGGCCGTCGCGGCCGGCGCGAGGCTGGTCAACGACGTCAGCGGCGGGCTCGCCGATCCCGACATGCCGCGCGCGGTGGCGGCGGCGCGCGTCCCGTACGTGGTCATGCACTGGCGCGGGCACAGCCACGACATGCAGTCCCGCGCCGTGTACGCCGACGTCGTCCGCGAGGTCCGCGAGGAGCTGCTGCGCCGGGTCGAATCGATACTGCGTTGCGGCGTCGACCCCTCGATGATCGTCCTGGATCCGGGGCTGGGCTTCTCCAAGAGCCCCGAGGCGGGGCACAACTGGTCGCTCCTGGCCGAACTGGACGCCCTGACGAGCACGGGTCACCCGGTCCTTGTGGGCGCGTCCCGCAAGCGCTTCCTGGGCAGGCTGCTCGCCGGCCCGGACGGCGCGCCGCGCCCGTTCACCGACAGCGACGACGCGACCGTCGCGGTCACGGCGCTGTCCGCCGCGGCCGGCGCCTGGTGCGTCCGGGTGCACCGCGTCCGTCCCAACGCCGACGCCGTACGGGTCGCGGCCGCCGTCCTGGCCGCCGCGGACCGCCGTGAAGGGGCCGCCCGATGAGCAACGCCGTCGACCGCGGCCAGGTCGAGGAGGTCAACGCCGAGTTCTACGCCGCGTTCGAGGAGGGCGACTACGACCGGATGTCCGCGGTGTGGGCGGACGGGCCGTACGCCTCCGGCGTGAGCTGCGTCCACCCGGGCTGGGCGATGCTGCGCGGCCGGGACGAGGTGCTGCGCTCCTGGGCGCTGATCATGGCGAACACCGGCTACATCCAGTTCGTCCTCACCGACGTCCAGACGTCCGTCTACGGCGACCAGGCCGTGATCACGTGCAACGAGAACATCCTCACCGCCGAAGAGGGCACCGACTCGGGGTTCCTCGCCGGGGGAAGCATCGTGTCCACGAACGTGTTCGTTCGTTACGACGGTGAATGGCGGCTTTTGCTGCACCATGGGTCTCCCATCCTGAACGGCACAGAGGAAGAATGACTCTCGACCGCATAGAGCTGCGCGGGTTGCGCGCCCGGGGGCGGCACGGTGTCCTGCCCGCAGAACGTGAGCTGGGCCAGGAGTTCGTGGTGGACGTGTCGCTCGGCCTCGACACCGGTCCGGCCGCGGCCGGCGACGACCTGTCGCGTACGGTCGACTATGGATCGCTCGCGGGCCGGCTGGTCGCCGTCGTCGAGGGGGAGCCCGTCAACCTCATCGAGACCCTGGCCGACCGGCTCGCCGCGGTCTGCCTGCAAGACGCGGCGGTGATGGAGGCCGAGGTCACCGTCCACAAGCCCGGCGCCCCGGTGCCGCACCCCTTCACGGACGTGGCCGTGAGGATCAGGAGGAGTCGCCCATGACAGCGTCCGATCGCATGCCCGACCGCACCGCGACCGGTGGCCACATGCTCGTCGCGCACCGCGTCGTGTTCTCGCTCGGCAGCAACCTCGGCGATCGCCTGGACAACATCCAGGAGGCCGTGGACGCGCTGTTCGACGCGCCCGGGCTCTCCTTCGTGGCGATGTCACCGGTGTACGAGACCGCGCCGTTCGCGCCCCCCGGCCAGGAGATCCCCGACCAGGGCGACTTCCTGAACATCATCCTGGTGGCCGACACCCGGCTGCCACCGGAGAACCTGCTGGAGCGGGTGCTCAACATCGAGAACTCGATGCAGCGCGTCCGCGAGGTCCGCTGGGGCCCGCGCACGCTGGACATCGACATCGTGGTGTTCGGCAACGTGACCTCCGACGACCCCGACCTGACGCTCCCGCATCCGCGCGCGCACGAGCGCGCGTTCGTGCTGGTGCCGTGGGCCGACATCGAGCCGGACGTGCTGCTCGCCGGGCACGGCCGCGTCGGCGACCTGGCCGCGGCCGTGGCCGCCGACACCGGCACCCCCGAACTCCGCCGCCGCGACGACCTGAGCCTTCAACCACCTGCATGAGCGCTACTCGTCCGGTTTTCCTGCTCGCTCTTGTGGTCGTCGCGGCGGCGATCACTTGGGCGGTGCTGGACACCGCCTATGTCTCGCTGCCACCGCTGCCGTGGACGGCGGTGCCGACGCTGCTGCTGCTGGCCCTGGGGGAGGGCTTCAGCGGCTGGAACGTGCTGCGCCGCATCCGCCGCAAGCCGGGCACCCGGCCGGTGGAGCCGATGGTGGTGGCGCGGATGGCGGCGCTGGCCAAGGCCAGCGCGCACGCGGCCGCCGTGCTGGGCGGCGTGTTCGGCGGGTTCGCGCTGGCGCTGGCCGACTCGCTCGACAAGCAGACGCCGCGCGAGGACTTCTTCGTCAGCGTCGGCACGTTCCTGTCGGCGATGGTGCTGGTCGGCGCGGCGTACTTCCTGGAGTACGCCTGCCGCGTCCCCAAGGACCCGGAGGACGAGGCGCGCGACCGCGGCCGTTCCCGCGCCTGAGCTACTTGTCGATGTCGCCGACGACGAAGAACATCGAGCCCAGGATGGCGATCATGTCGGCGACCAGGTTGCCGGGCAGCAGCTCCGACAGCACCTGGACGTTGTTGTACGAGGCCGAGCGCAGCTTCAGCCGCCACGGCGTCTTCTCGCCCCGCGAGACGAGGTAGTAGCCGTTGATGCCGAGCGGGTTCTCCGTCCAGGCGTAGGTGTGCCCCTCGGGGACCTTGAGGACCTTCGGCAGCCGCTGGTTGATCGGCCCGGGCGGCAGCTCGGCGAGTCGGTCCAGGCAGGCGTCGGCGAGGTCGAGCGAGGCGTGCACCTGGTCGAGGAGGCATTCGAAGCGGGCCAGGCAGTCGCCCTCGGTACGGGTCACGACCCGCGTGTCCAGCTCGCCGTACGCCAGGTACGGCTCGTCCCGGCGCAGGTCGAAGTTTACGCCGGCGGCGCGCGCGATCGGGCCGGAGACGCCGTACTGGAGGATCTGCTCGCGGGTGAGGACGCCGACGCCGCGGGTGCGGGCGCGGAAGATCTCGTTCCCCATGATCAGTTCGTCGATGTCGGCCATCCCGGCCCGCACGCCCGCGACCGCGGTCCGGACGCGGTCGCGCCAGCCGGCCGGCGGCTCCTCCTTGAGCCCGCCGACGCGGTTGAACATGTAGTGCATCCGGCCGCCGGAGATCTCCTCCATCACCCGCTGGAGCGTCTCCCGCTCCCGGAACGAGTAGAAGATCGGCGTCATCGCGCCCACTTCGAGTGGGTACGAGCCGAGGAACATCAGGTGGTTGAGCACCCGGTTCAGCTCGGCCAGCAGCGTCCGCGTCCAGACCGCGCGGGGCGGCACCTCCATGCCCAGCATCCGCTCGACGGCGAGCACCACGCCGAGCTCGTTGGAGAACGCCGACAGCCAGTCGTGCCGGTTGGCCAGCACGATGATCTGCCGGAAGTCGCGGACCTCGAACAGCTTCTCGGCGCCGCGGTGCATGTAGCCGATGATCGGTTCGGCCGCCTTGATCCGCTCGCCGTCCAGGGCCAGCCGCAGCCGCAGCACGCCGTGCGTGGACGGGTGCTGCGGGCCGATGTTGAGGATCATGTCCTCGGTGGCCAGCTCGCCGGCGCCGGCGCCGGCGCCGACCCCGACGATCCGTTCGGTGGTCATGGCCGTGCCCCGTCCCGCTTCCCCGGGTACCAACGCGTCACACGTCATATCGTGCCATGCTCAAGGCTCGCGGTACCGGGTCCGTTTCCTGTTGACTGGCCCTGTAATCGGAAGCAACCGACCGACCACCGCCGGAGTGAGATGAACCCGGGCCACGAGCAGCCGCCGCCGCAGGCGCCGGCGCAGCCGCCGCCCGCGCAGCCGGGCGCGGCAGTCCCCGTACACGCGGCGGGCGCCCACCAGGGCTACCCGGCCGACCATGCCTTCGCGCCCGGAGGGGGCCTGTCCTGGGCGCCCGTCTCGCGGCGCTTCACGTGGCACCGCCGCGTGTCCAGCCTGCTGACGGCCGTGCCGGTGGGGCTGATCGGGGCGCTGGTGGTGTTCCGCGGCGGCGGGACGGTCGCGATGGTGCTGTGGGCGGCCGCGGTGCTGCTGTCGGTGGTGCTCGCGTGGATCGTGGCCGAGCTGATGTACCGCTCGTACGGCTACGCCGAGCGCGGCGACGACCTCATCGTCACCCAGGGCGTGTTCGTCAAGCGGCTGATCGTCGTCCCGTACGGGCGGATGCAGTTCGTGGACGTGACCGCGGGCCTGCTGGAGCGGTGGATGGGCATCGCGACCGTGCGGATGCACACCGCGGCCGCGGCCACCGACGCCCGGATCCCGGGGCTGCCCGCCGCCGAGGCCGCGCAGCTGCGCGACCGGCTGGCGCGGAAGGGCGAGGAACGGAGCATGGGCCTGTGAGCGGCCCGTACGGCCCGCCACCGCCGCAGGGTCCGCGCCCGCCGTACGGTCCGCACCCGGGCCCGCCGCCGGGACGGCCGCCGTACGGCCCGTCCCCGCATCCGGGGTACGGCCCGTACGGCCCGCAGCGTCCGCCGCAGGGCCCGTACGGGCAGCCGGCCTACGGGATGCCGCCGGGCGGCTACCGGCCCGCGCCGCCGCCGGTGCGGTTCTCGGAGGGCACCCACCGGCTGCACTGGGCGACGGCGCCGCTGCGCGCCCTCGTCATCCTGATCATCTACTTCGTGCTGCTGGGCTTCCCGCTGCTGCTGACGCAGACCGACCAGGGCGTGGCGCTGGTGCTGTCGCCCGAGGTGGTGGTCAGGTTCACGGTCGTGACCGCGGTGATCGGCGTGATCGCGGTGGCCGCGGGCCTGTGGGGCTGGCTGGCGCTGCGCTTCCGGGTGGACGGCGACGACCTGGTGGTGGAGACGGGCCTGCTGCGCAAGCGCAAGCGGCGGATCCCGCTGTCGCGCGTCCAGGCGATCGACCTGGTCCGGCCGCTGGTGACGCGGATGTTCGCGCTCGCCGAGGTACGGGTGGAGCTGGCGGGCGGCGAGGCCAGCGGGATCGTGCTGCGCTACCTGGGCCGGCACACCGCGCAGCAGCTGCGCGCCGAGCTGCTCGCCCGCGCCGCCGGGCTGCCCGGCCACACGCCGGAGGCGCCCGAGCGGCCGCTGTGGAAGGTGCCGTTCGGTGCCCTGCTCGGCTCGCTGGTGCTCAAGCTGCCGGTGATCGGCACCGCGCTGGCGTTCCTGGCGTCGCTGTTCTTCCTGCTCCTGTTCGTCGAGGGCGGGATGCTGGTGGTGCTGATCCTGCTGCTGCTCGGGCTGATCCGGGCGGTGATCGCGCCGATGGTCATGTACGTGAACCACTCGGTCGCGATGTCGCCGGACGGCGTGCGGCTGCGGTACGGCCTGCTGGAGACCCGCATGCAGACGCTGCCGCCGGGCCGGGTGCAGGCGGTCGGCCTCGTCGAGCCGCTGCTGTGGCGGCCGTTCGGCTGGGCCCGCCTGGACGTGACCGTGGCCGGGTACGCGGGGGAGCGGCAGGCGCTGTCGTCGGTGCTGCTGCCGCTGGCGCCGCGCCCGGTGGCCGTCCACCTGATCTCGCAGATCTTCCCGGGCGCGAACGTGGACGCGGTGCCGCTGCTGCCCGCGTCGTCGCGTTCGGTGGCGCTGGAGCGGGCGGACGGCGCGGGCACGGACGACCATGTCTTCGTGACCCGCCGCGGCTGGCTCTGCCGCCGGACGGACGTGATCGCGCACGCCCGCGCGCAGAGCGTGCGGATGACGGTCAACCCGCTGCAGCGGATGCTGCGCCTGGCGACCGTCCGGGTGGACGCCCCGCCCGGCCCGGTCCAGGTGGCGGCGGCCGACCGGGAGCTGGGCGAGGCCCGCGCGATCGTCGAGTCCACGGCGTACCGCGCCCTGGCCGCCCGCCGCACGTCCAAGGACCCCGGCCGCTGGGCGCGCTGATCCCTCCAGGTCGGGCATATTGTCCGGGTATGAGCGATCTCGGCTATGACCCCTGGTCCGCGGCGTTCGTGGCGGACCCCTATCCCGCGCTCGCGGCGCTGCGCGCGGAGCGCCCGGTGTTCTTCCACGAGCCGACCGGGCAGTGGGTGGTCTCGCGCTACGCGGACGTGAACGCGCTGCTGCGGGACCGCCGGCTGGGCCGGTCGTACCTGCACGTGGCGACGCACGAGGAGTTCGGGCGGGAGCCTGAGGCGGCGTTCCTGGCGCCGTTCTGGGACCTGGTCAGGGCCGGGATGCTGGACGTGGAGCCGCCCGCGCACACCCGGCTGCGGCGGCTGGTGTCCAGGGCGTTCACGGCCCGGATGGTCGAGGGGCTGCGGCCGATGATCCGCGGGCTGGCCGAGGAGCTGGCCGGGAACCTGGCCGCCGCGGGCGGCGGCGACCTGCTGGCCGAGGTGGCCGAGCCGCTGCCGGTGAACGTGATCGCCGAGATGCTGGGCGTGCCGCGGGAGGACCGGCCGCTGCTGCGCCCCTGGTCGGCCGACATCTGCGGCATGTACGAGCTGAACCCGCCGGAGGAGGCGCAGCGCGCGGCCGTCCGGGCGGCCGTGGAGTTCTCCGACTATCTACGCGGGCTGGCACGTTCCAGGCGGGCCGCGCCGCGCGACGACCTGATCAGCGCGCTGGCGCAGGTGGTGGACGAGGGCGGCGACCGGCTGACCGAGGACGAGCTGATCGGGACCTGCGTGCTCCTCCTGAACGCCGGGCACGAGGCGACCGTGAACGCCACCGGCAACGGCTGGTGGTCGCTGTTCCGCAACCCCGGCGAGCTGGAGCGGCTGCGGGACGACCCTTCGCTGGTGCCGTCGGCGGCCGAGGAGCTGATGCGGTACGACACCCCGGCGCCGATGTTCGAGCGCTGGGTGCTGGAGGACATCGAGGTGGGCGGCGTCGCGATCCCGCGCGGCGCCGAGATCGCGCTCCAGTTCGCGTCCGCCAACCGCGACCCGGAGGTCTTCGCCGACCCCGACCGCCTGGACCTGGGCCGCGACCCGAACCCGCACATCACGTTCGGCCTCGGGATCCACTACTGCCTCGGCGCGCCGCTGGCCCGGATCGAGCTGGCGGAGTCGTACGGCGCGCTGCTGCGCCTGGCGCCCGGCATGCGCCCGGCGAGGGAGCCGGAGTGGAAGCCCGGGTTCGTCCTGCGCGGCCTCACGGCGCTTCACGTCGAGATCTGAACGCCCGCCAGGGACGCCGGCAGCGGCACGTCCACGGCCTGGACGAGCCAGCCGAACCCGCCCAGCCCGGCCGGGTCGATCAGCTCGGCGTCCGCGCCGGCGGCGCACAGCGCGGCGACGTAGCCGCGCGGGTCCCGGCCGGCCAGCGCCGCCGGCGGCCGCTCGCCGGTGAGGCCCAGCGCCCGCAGCGCCGCCCGCTGGGTGGTGAACAGCGAGGCGGTCGCCCCCGCCTGCTCGCCGGCCCGGGTGCAGGCGTCCAGCGCCACGTGCGCGGTCACGTCGCACGAGCCGTCCGGCACGGCGGGCACGGTCGCCCCGTCCCGGTAGCCGGTCAGCGTCCCGTACACGGGGCGGGTGGCGCGGCTGTGGGAGTAGTCCATGGCGACCGCGACGCCGCGGCGGAGGCGGCGCAGCACCGCGGCCCAGGCGTCGCAGCGGGGATGGCCGACCTCGGCGCGGTCGCCGGGCTCGCGCAGCGGCCACCAGCGCTCCAGCCAGTCGGCGTCCTCGCCGGTCGGCGGCGGGCCGGGCCGCTCGGTGCCGGTGGCGGGGTCGACCAGGACGGTACGGGGCCCGTCCGGGGTCTGCTCGACCACGTCCAGCGGGACGTTGTCGAGCCACTCGTTCGCGATGACCAGGCCGGTGATCTCGCCGGGGAGGGTGTCCCGCCAGCGGATCCGGTCCGGGATCCCGGCGGGCGGCGGCGCGACCTCGACGGCGGTCAGCGCGAGGCGTCCGGCCAGGTCGGGCGGGACGTTCGCGGTGATCGCGGCGAGCAGCCCGCCGCCGCCCGCGCCGACGTCCACGAGGTCGAGCCGGGGCGGGCGGCCGAGATCGGCGTCCACCTCGGTGAGCAGCCGGGCCAGCGCGGCGGCGAACCCGGGGGAGGCGTGCACGGAGGTGCGGAAGTGCTCGCCGGGACGCTCGCCGCGCCGGTAGAAGCCGTCCGGACCGTACAGGGCCCGCTCCATCGCGGTCCGCCATGTCACCCACGCCGCCACGCCTGCGACGTTACCGCGCCCGGGCCCGCGCGCGGCCATCCTCGCGGCGTACGGGCGTCCGACTTGGGGCTGATCCGGGGACCGGAAAGGCGAAATAGTCTCGTCGGCATGGTGGTCCGATGGTGGAACTGGGCTCGCGGCAAGAAGCCGCTCGTGGACGCGTTCCTCGCGATACCGCTCGTGCTTCTCGTGGCCTCGGGGTACGCCGCGGACGGCTGGGACATGTCCCGCCCGGCCTACCTGTCCCTCTCCGCCGCGCTCCTGCTGCCGCTGCTGCTGCGGCGGACGTACCCGCGCGCGGTCTTCGCGGTGATCTCGCTGGTGGCGTTCGGCCAGGCGATGGCCGGCCAGCCGCCGATCTCGGCCGACATCGCCCTCCTGCCCGCGCTGTACACGATGGCGGCCACCTGCGCGCTCCGCTGGAGCATCGCCGCCGCCGTGGTCGCCGAGGCCGGCGCGTTCATCGCGACGTTCGCCTTCATCACAGGCTGGGAGGACCAGCGCATCGGGCTGTTCACGCTGACGGTCGTGGTCGCCGGCGTGTGGCTGCTCGGGCTGTACATGCGGACCCGCCGCGAGTACCTGCGCTCGGTGGAGCTGCGGGCCGAGCGGCTGGAGCGCGAGCGCGACACCGAGGTGCAGATCGCGATGGCGGGCGAGCGCGCCCGGATCGCCCGCGAGCTGCACGACGTGGTCGCCCACAACGTCAGCGTGATCGTGGTGCAGGCGGACGGCGCCTCGTTCGCGATCGAGACCGACACCGAGCGGGCCCGCAAGGCGCTGGAGACGATCTCCGCGACCGGCCGCCAGGCGCTGGCCGAGATGCGCCGGATGCTGGGCGTGCTGCGGGAGAGCGACGACGCCGGGTCGTACGCGCCGCAGCCGGGCGTGGAGCAGCTCGCCGAGCTGGTCGAGCAGATCAGGGAGTCGGGGCTGCCGCTGGAGTTCGCGGTGGAGGGCGTGCCGCTGGAGATGTCGGAGGGCCGCCAGCTGACGATCTTCCGGATCGTCCAGGAGTCGCTGACCAACACGCTCAAGCACGGTGGCCCGCGCGCCACGGCGCGGGTATGCCTGCACTACGGTGACGACGCGATCGAGATCCGCGTCACCGACGACGGCCGCGGCGCCGCCGCCCGCGACGACGGGCGCGGGCACGGCCTGCTGGGGATGCGCGAGCGCGCCGCCGTCTACGGCGGCGGTGTCGAGGCCGGGCCGCGCCCGGGCGGGGGCTTCGAGGTGGTCGCGCGCATTCCGGTACGCGAGGAGGTCAGGGCATGAACGAGGGGTACGGGTCCACCGGCGAGTACGAGGTCCCGCGGCCGGTGCGGGTGCTGCTGGTGGACGACCAGGAGCTGGTCCGGACGGGCTTCACGATGGTGCTGGACGCCCAGCCGGACATCGAGGTCGCGGGCGAGGCCGGGGACGGCGCGCAGGCGCTGGAGCGGCTGCGGCACGCCGATGTCGACGTGGTGCTGATGGACGTGCGGATGCCCCGGATGGACGGGATCGAGGCGACCCGGCGGATCACCGCGGCCGGTACCGCCAAGGTGATCATCCTGACCACGTTCGACCTGGACGAGTACGCGTTCGCGGCGATCAAGGCGGGCGCGGCCGGGTTCCTGCTCAAGGACGCCGGCCCGGCCCAGCTGATCGAGGCGATCCGGTCGGTGCACTCGGGCGACGCGGTGGTGGCGCCGAGCACGACGCGGCGGCTGATCGACCGGTTCGCGGTGCACCTGCCGGCGGCGGACGAGCAGCGGGCGCACGGGGCGCTGGAGTCGCTCACCGCGCGCGAGGGCCAGGTGCTGCGGCTGGTGGCCCGCGGGCTGTCCAACGCCGAGATCGCGGAGCGCCTCTACGTGTCAGAAGCCACAGTAAAGACGCATATGGGGCGGATCCTGATGAAGCTGGACCTGCGGGATCGGGTCCAGGCGGTGGTCTTCGCTTATGAGACGGGTCTGGTCAAGAGCGGACAAAGCGATGACGTTGTGTAACGTACTGATTACCGTAAGATGACTTTTGGTGCGCGAACCCGGACTACCGTTTGCATTACCAATCAGTAGTTGAATAACTACCGTACGTGACGCCGCGTTCACCGCGGCGGACAGCGCATGTGAATGCAGGAAGGGCCGTTTCCGGCCCCCACGTACGGGAGGATCCACGTGCTCAAGAAGATCGCCGCGACCGGTCTGCTGACCTTCGCCGTCTCCGGCGCCATCATGACCGCCGCCGGTGCCGCGAGCGCCGACACCCACACGCACAACAACGACAGCGCCGTCTCCGGCAACCAGGTCGTCGCCCCCGTCACCGTGCCGGCCACCGTCTGCGGCAACGCCGTCCAGGTGATCGCGGTGCTGAGCGACGCGGCCGCCGGCTGCGAGGGCACCAACGACGTCAACACGCCGCACAAGGGCCACCACTCGTAACACCCCGCAACACCCCGCGGTGAAAAGCGCCGGCGGCCCCGCTCCGGGGGCCGCCGGCGCTTTCGCGTGCGCGCGGCCACGCTTGATCAGCCGAGGCGGCTACGGGCGCGTACGACTCAGGTCGTACGGCGGCCCCGCGACCCGCTCCTGATGCTGACGCCAAGCGTGGCCGCGCGGTCGATGGCACGGAAGGCCGCCGTTCCTAGCGTTGTCCATGGCCGGAGAGACCCGGCCCGGCACCCCGCCGCGACACCGCAAGCGACACCGAAGGAGCCACCGTGACCAGTACGTTCACCAACCCGCCCGGGCCGGCGCCGAGCGCGGGCACGGCCCCGCCCGCCGCGCTGGCCACCGAGGTGACCAAGGTGTACGGGTCCGGCGACGCGGCCGTGCACGCGCTGCGCGGGGTCACGGTCGGGTTCGCCCGCGGCGCGTTCACCGCGATCATGGGCCCGTCCGGCTCCGGCAAGTCCACCCTCATGCACTGCCTGGCCGGACTCGACACCGTCGGCGGCGGCCGGATCATGCTGGGCGACGCCGAGATCACCGGGATGAACGACCGGCAGCTCACGCTGCTGCGCCGGGAGCGGATCGGGTTCGTCTTCCAGGCGTTCAACCTGCTGCCGACGCTGACCGCCGAGCAGAACATCCTGCTCCCCTCCCAGCTGGCCGGCCGCAAGCCTGACCGGGCCTGGTTCGACCAGGTCATCGACGTGGTCGGGCTGCGGGACCGGCTGGACCACCGGCCGAACGAGCTGTCGGGCGGCCAGCAGCAGCGCGTCGCCTGCGCCCGCGCCCTGGTCTCCCGGCCCGAGGTGATCTTCGCGGACGAGCCGACCGGCAACCTGGACTCGTCCTCCAGCGCCGAGGTCCTCGGCTTCCTGCGCACCTCCGTCCGCGAGATGGGCCAGACCATCGTCATGGTCACCCACGACCCGGTGGCCGCCTCGTACGCCGACCGGGTGGTGTTCCTGCGCGACGGCGCGATCGTCACCGAGCTGCACGGGCCGACGCCCGACACCGTCCTGGACCGTCTCAAGAGCCTGGGCGGCTGACCGATGCTGAAGACGACACTGGCGGGCCTGCGGGCCCACAAGCTGCGGCTGCTGCTGACCGCGGTGGCCATCACCCTCGGGGTGGGGTTCATCGGCGGGACGTTCGTCCTGACCGACACGATGGACAAGGGCGTCCAGAAGACGTTCGCGAAGTCCGCCGGGAAGGTGGACGTGGCGGTGCTGCCGTCCGAGCAGGCCGAGAAGGACGAGCTGCCGGCGGAGCTGCTCACCAAGATCCGCTCGGTGCCGGGCGTGACCGAGGCGCGCGGCCTGGTCCGCGGCGACGCGCCGCTGATCGGCCGGGACGGCAAGGTGGCCGGCGACATGCCGACGGTGGGCCTGTCGATCCCCCGGGGCTCCATGCTGCGGTACGAGTTCGACAAGGGCCGGGCGCCGAACGGGCCGGGCGAGGTCGTCCTGGACTCGCGGCTCGCCGAGCGCGAGAAGTTCAAGGTCGGCGACTCCGTCACCGTCATGGACGCCAAGAAGGCGCCGCACCGGTTCACCGTGGTCGGCCTGATCGGCATCGGGCTGGACAGCGACGCGAGCTTCCGCGGCATGACCGGCTTCGACGACGCCACCGCGCTGCGGATGACCGGCGAGCGCACGTACGTGGAGATCGACGTCAAGGGTGCGAGCGAGGCCGCGGTCAGCGCCGCGATCGGCAAGGGCGACCACCGGGTCATGACCGGTGAGGAGCTGGCCGCCGACCTCGCCACCGCCGCCGGCGCCGACACGAAGGTCATCCGTACCGGGCTGCTGCTGTTCGGCTTCGTCGCCATGCTGGTCTCGGCGCTCGTCATCTACAACACGTTCTCCATCCTGATCGCGCAGCGGATGCGCGAGATGGCGCTGCTGCGCTGCGTCGGCGCCACCCGCCGGCAGGTCTTCGGGAGCGTCGTCGCCGAGTCCTTCGCCGTCGGCCTCGTCGGCTCGCTGCTCGGCCTGCTGGCCGGGCTGGGCCTGGGCGCCGGGACGCTGGGCCTGCTGAACGGGCTCGGCGTGGCCGGCCCCGCCGGTCCCGCGATGTCGGTCTCGGACGTCACGCTCGCGCCCCGCACCATCCTGATCGGGCTGGGCGTCGGCGTCGTGGTGACCGTCCTGTCCGCGCTGCTCCCGGCCCGCGCCGCCACCCGGGTCGCGCCCATCGCGGCGCTCCGCTCCGACCTGGAGCCCGGCAGCGGCCGGTTCCGGCTCGGCTGGGTCCGTACCGTCCTGACGGTGCTGTTCGGCCTGATGGGCGTGGCCCTCGCCGCGGCGGGCGCGCTCTTCATGGAGAAGGGCGAGACCTCGATGTACGTGGTCGCGGCCGCCGGCGCCCTGGTGTTCCTCGCCGTGATCGCGCTGATGCCCGCGCTGGTCCGCCCGCTGGGCCGGATCGTCGGCGCGCTGCCCGGCCGCGCGGCCGGCGTCCCCGGGCGGCTCGCGGTGGAGAACGCCCGCCGCTCGCCCCGCCGCACCGCCACCACCACGATCGCCCTCACCATCGGGGTCGGCCTGATGAGCCTGTTCGCGGTCATCGGCGCGAGCAGCAAGGCCACGTCCGACCAGCGGCTGGCCGACCAGTTCCCGATGGACTTCCAGCTCCAGACCCAGTACGGCAGCGAGGACCAGGCGGTCCCGCGCGCGCTGGGCGAGAGCCTGCGCAAGCGTCCGGAGATCGCCGCCGTGGTCGAGCTCCGCGAGGGCGACGCCGACGTCTCCGGCCGCGACGCCGGGGCCGGCACGATCACCCAGTCCGCGCTGGGCACCCTCGTCAAGCCGGAGTTCAGCAGCGGTTCGGTGCGCGACCTGCGGCCCGGGTCCGCCCTGATCGACGAGGACACCGCCAAGACGTGGAACCTGCGGGTCGGCCAGACCGTCACGGTCACGGCCGCGCCGGACGAGTCCGCGAAGACCCCCGGCACCGCCGCGGGAACGGCCCCCGGCGTCTCCCGCCCCGGAAACCAGGTGCGGATCGGCGCCGTCTACGGCGGCGACGTGCCGATCCACGGGCTGCTGCTCAGCGAGGCCGACTACGCCAAGGTGTACGGGCCCGCGACGGACCCGTACCGGATCTTCGCCAAGGCCGCCGACGGGGTCGCGGCCGGGAAGGCGCGGGCGGCCGTCGAGGACGCGGCCCGGCCGTACCCGGCGGTCAAGTTCACCTCGGCCGCCGAGCTGCGCGAGGAGTTCGGCAGCGCCATCGACACCATGCTGATGGTGTTCGGCGCGCTGCTGGGGCTGGCGATCGTGATCGCGCTGTTCGGGATCGCCAACACGCTGACGCTGTCGGTCGTGGAGCGCACCCGCGAGTCCGCCCTGCTGCGCGCGCTGGGCCTCACCAAGCGCCAGCTGCGCCGGATGCTGTCGGTGGAGGCGCTGGTCATGGCCGTGATCGGGGCGCTGACCGGGGTCGTGCTCGGGGTCGGGTTCGGCTGGGCCGCCACGATGTCGATGGGCGAGACGGCGGTGTTCTCGCTGCCGTACCTGCAGATCCTCGGCTTCATGGCGCTGGCCGGGGTCGCCGGGATGCTCGCCGCCGTGCTGCCGGCCCGGCGCGCGGCGAAGGCCTCGATCGTGGAGTCGCTGTCCTTCGACTGATCCGCCGGACCGGGACGGACTCCGCCCCCGCCGCTCGTACGGGATGAGCGGCGGGGGCGGAGCCGTTGGCGGAGTGACTGTCATCACTCCGCGCGACCAGCGCTACTCAGAGTTACCGCGCGGGGTCCGTTCGCGGCAAGTCATCTGCGGAAACCTCGCGGGAGTGTGGCGCCGGCGCCGACACTTACGTAACGTTCGGTAGTCGAATCATCGCCGGCACGTGAGGCCCCCCGCGGGTGCTGTGCCCCGCCGCACGCCCGGGTACGCTGGGTCGCGCACGTCCGGTACCCACCTTGAGGACTGGAACGAATTCATGGATCCACAGCGCACGGCCTCTTCCGGCGCGCCCGGAAACCCGGCGCGCCCCGAGGACCGGCCCGCCCGGCTGAGCGTCGGCGTGGTCGGCGCCGGCCGCGTCGGCACGGCGCTCGGCGCGGCCCTCGCGCAGGCCGGCCACCGCGTGGTCGCCGCGGCCGCGGTCTCCGACCGTTCGCTGCGCCGCGCCGAGGAGCGGCTGCCCGGCGCCGCGCTCGTCACCCCGCAGGAGGTGGTGGCGGCCGCCGATCTCGTCCTGCTCACCGTCCCCGACGACGTACTGCCCGAGCTGGCCGCCGGGCTGGTCGCCACGGACGTGCCGGTCACCGGCAAGCTGGTCGCGCACACCAGCGGCCGGTACGGCACCGCCGTCCTGGACCCGATCGCCCGCGCCGGCGGGCTGCCGCTGGCGCTGCACCCGGTGATGACGTTCACCGGCCGTCCCGACGACGTGAACCGGCTGTCCGGCATCTCGTTCGGCGTCACCGCCCCGGACACGCTGCGCCCGGTCGCCGAGGCGCTCGTCCTGGAGATGGGCGGGGAGCCCGCCTGGATCGCCGAGGACCGCCGCGCGCTCTACCACGCCGCCCTGGCCGGCGCCGCGAACCACCTGGTCACGCTGGTCGTGGAGTCGATGGACCTGCTGGGCCGCGCCGGCGTCCCCGAGCCGGGCCGGATGCTCGGCCCGCTGCTCGGCGCCTCCCTGGACAACGCCCTCCGCCTCGGCATCGACGGCCTCACCGGCCCGGTCGCCCGCGGCGACGCCGGCACGGTCGCCGGCCATGTCGCCGAACTGGAGCGCGTCTCGCCCGAGGGCCGCGGCGCGTACGTGGCCCTGGCCCGCCTGACGGCCGACCGCGCCCTCGCGGCCGGCCTCCTCAAGCCCGAGGACGCCGAACGCCTCCTCGAAGCCCTGGCCGACTGAACGAGCAAGGAGCGAAGGCACTGTGAGCGAGGGAAGGCGGCGCCTGAAGGCGTCCCGGAGGCGAGCGGGAGACACAGTGAGCGAGCTGGAGGGGCGCGGCGCGGCCTGGACTGAGGAGCGAGGGTCGAGTGACGAGGGAAGGCGGCGCCTGAAGGCGCCCCGAAGGTGAGCGGGAGACACAGTGAGCGAGCTGGAGGGGCGCGGCGCGGCCTGGACTGAGGAGCGAGGGACGAGTGATGAGGGAAGGCGGCGCCTGAAGGCGCCCCGAAGGCGAGCGGAGACGCTGTGAGTGAGGTGGTTGAGCCGCGGCACGGGACGGCCGTGCCTGGGGCCGTGCGCGGGCGCGGGGAGGTCGGCGGGGGGCCGGTCGTCGCGCGGACGCGGGAGCAGCTCGCGGCGGCGCGGGCGGACGTGCGGGGCCGGCTGGCGCTGGTGCCGACCATGGGCGCGCTGCACGAGGGGCACCGGTCGCTGATCCGGTACGCGCGGGAGCGTGCGGACATGGTCGCGGTGAGCATCTTCGTCAACCCGCTGCAGTTCGGGCCGGACGAGGACTTCGACCGCTACCCGCGCACGCTGGACGAGGACCTGGCGGCGTGCGCGGCGGAGGGCGCCGACCTGGTGTTCGCGCCGTCGGGGTCGGTCATGTACCCGTCCCGGCCGCAGGTGACGATCGCGTCCGGCCCGATGGGCGAGGTGGTGGAGGGGGCCGCCCGGCCCGGCCACTTCGACGGGATGCTGACCGTCGTCATGAAGCTCTTCCAGCTCGTCCGGCCGGACGTGGCGGTCTTCGGCGAGAAGGACGCCCAGCAGCTGGCCATGATCCGCCGGATGGTGCTGGACCTGGACGTCCCGGTGGACGTGGTGGGCGCGCCGACCGTGCGGGAGCCGGACGGCCTGGCCCTGTCCAGCCGCAACCGCTACCTGTCGGACGAGGAACGGGTCACCGCGCTGTTCCTCTCCCGGGCGCTGCGGGCGGGGGAGGACGCCGTCCCGGCGGGACCCGCCGCGGTCGTCCGGGCCGCCCGCGATGTCCTGGACGGGGCCGCGGCCGCCGAGCCGCCGCTGGCCCTCGACTACCTGGTCCTGGTCGACCCGTCGACGTTCGGCGAGATCGACGACGCCCACTCGGGCCCGGCGGTGCTCGCCGTCGCGGGCCGGGTCGGCGCCACCCACCTGATCGACAACCTGCCCCTCCGGTTCTCGCCCAAGGAGTCCTGATGTTCCGGACGATGTTCAAGTCGAAGATCCACCGCGCCACCGTGACCCAGGCCGACCTGCACTACGTCGGGTCGCTGACGATCGACCAGGACCTGATGGACGCCGCCGACCTGCTGCCCGGCGAGCAGGTGCACGTGGTGGACATCGACAACGGCGCCCGGCTGGAGACGTACCTGATCGCGGGCGAGCGCGGCTCCGGCGTGATCGGCATCAACGGCGCCGCGGCCCGGCTGGTCCAGCCCGGCGACCTGGTGATCATCATCAGCTATGCCGCGATGACCGACGAGCAGGCCCGCGCGTTCGAGCCGAAGGTCGTGCACGTCGACCGGTCGAACTCGATCATCTCGGTCGGCGCCGACCTCGCCGAGCCCGTACCCGGCTCCCCGGACCTGCGCGGGGACCTGGCCCACCGCTGAACGGACCCCGCGCGACGCCCTCCTCAGGGGTTAATGTCAGAATGACGAGAATCAACCTCCTGAGGAGGGCGCCATGACGCCGCTGCCCGTACGGACCCTCGAAACCGACGTCGTCGTGATCGGCTCCGGCATCGCCGGGCTGAGCGTCGCCCTCCGGCACCGCCGGCACGGGCGGGTGCTGCTCGTCACCAAGGGCTTCCTGGACGAGGGCTCGACCCGCTGGGCGCAGGGCGGCATCGCGGCGGCGCTGGCGCCCGACGACACCCCCGAGGAGCACCTGGCCGACACGCTGACGGCCGGGGTCGGGCTCTGCGACGAGGCCGCCGTGCGCACGCTGGTCACCGAGGGGCCCGCGGCCGTCCGGCGGCTGATCGCGTACGGCACCGAGTTCGACCGGGACGAGGCGGGCGGCATCGCGCTGACCCGGGAGGGCGGCCACCACCGGCGGCGGATCGCGCACGCGGGCGGCGACGCCACCGGCACCGAGATCAGCCGTTCGCTGCTGGACGCGCTCAAGGACTCCGGTGTCCAGGTGTGCGAGCACGCGCTGGCGCTCGACCTGCTGAAGGACGCCGCGGGCCGGGCGGCGGGCGTCGTGCTGCACGCGTTCGGCGGCGGCCGGCCCGGCGAACAGGTCGAGGTGCGGGCGCGGGCCGTGGTCCTGGCCACCGGCGGCCTCGGGCAGGTGTACTCCGCCACCACCAACCCCGAGGTGTCGACCGGCGACGGCGTCGCGCTCGCGCTGCGGGCCGGGGCCGAGGTGAGCGATCTGGAGTTCGTCCAGTTCCACCCCACCGTGCTGTGGCTGGGGGAGGGCGCGACCGGGCAGCAGCCGCTGATCTCCGAGGCCGTCCGGGGCGAGGGCGCCCACCTGGTCGACGACGCGGGCGAGCGGTTCATGCTCGGCCGGCACGAGCTGGCCGAGCTGGCACCGCGCGACGTGGTCGCCAAGGGGATCATGAACCGGATGCGCGAGACCGGCGCGCCCCGCATGCTCCTGGACGCCCGCCACCTGGGCGCCCGCGGCTGGGAGCGCCGCTTCCCCACCATCCTGGCCGCCTGCCGCCACCACGGCATCGACCCGGTGACCGAGCCGATCCCGGTCGTCCCGGCGGCCCACTACGCCAGCGGCGGCGTCCGCACCGACCTGTACGGCCGCACGTCGGTGCCCGGCCTGTACGCGTGCGGCGAGGTCGCGTGCACGGGCGTCCACGGCGCCAACCGGCTGGCGTCCAACTCCCTCCTGGAGGGCCTGGTCTTCGCCGAGCGCATCGCCGAGGCCCTCGCCGCCGATACGGCCGCGCCGGGCGGCCCCGTTCCCGTCACGGCCCGCCCGCTGATCGACCCGGCCGCGCGCGGCGAGATCCAGCGGATCATGACGGCGCACGTCGGCGTCCTGCGCGACGCCGCCGGGCTCGCCGCCGCCGAGCGCGAGCTGGCCGCCCTGGCCGCCCGGACCGGGCCGGCCGGGCCGGAGGCGTGGGAGGCCGCCAACCTGCACACGGTCGCGACCGCGATCGTGGCCGCCGCGCGCCGCCGCGAGGAGACCCGCGGCAGCCACTGGCGGGAGGATTTCCCCGAACGCGACGACGCGGCCTGGGCCGGCCACCTGGTCACCAGGATGTCCGGCACGGCCCTGACCACCACCTACGTGCGGAAGGAGACCCCATGACCCCCGAACTGGAGGGGAGGCTGTGGGACGCCGGGCTGGATCCACAGGCTGTGGAGAACCTCGTCCGGGTCGCGCTGGCCGAGGACGGGGAGGCGGACGTCACCAGCGAGCCGATCTTCGGCCCCGGCGACGTCGCGAGCGGCGACTTCACCGCCCGCGAGGACGGCGTCGTGGCCGGCGTCCCGGTGGCCGGGGTGGTGTTCGAGCTGCTGGAGGTCGAGCACGCGGCCAAGGTCGCCGACGGCGACCGGGTGAGCAGGGGCCAGGTCCTGCTGACCGTCCACGGCCCCACCCGGGCCGTCCTGCGCGCCGAGCGCACCGCCCTGAACCTGGTCACCCACCTGTCCGGGATCGCCACCGAGACCCGCCGCTGGGCCGACGCGATCGCGGGCACCAAGGCCAGGGTCCGCGACACCCGCAAGACCCTCCCCGGCCTGCGCGAGCTGCAGAAGTACGCGGTGCGCCTCGGCGGCGGCGTCAACCACCGGATGGGCCTGCACGACGCCGCGCTGATCAAGGACAACCACATCGCCGCGGCCGGCTCGGTCACCGCCGCGTACCGGGCGATCCGCGCGATCTACCCGGTGCTGCACGTCCAGGTCGAGTGCGACACCCTCGACCAGGTGGACGAGGCGATCGCGGCCGGCGCCACCGCGCTCCTCCTTGACAACATGACCGACGCCGAGATGACCGAGGCGGTACGGCGCGTCGCCGGCCGCGCCGAGCTGGAGGCCAGCGGCGGCCTCACTCTCGACCGGGCCCGAGACGCGGCCGTGACCGGCGTCGACTACCTTGCAGTAGGCGCGCTGACACATTCGGCGCGCGTGTTCGACATCGGCCTTGACTTCTCCTGACCAGCGGGGACCTGATGCTGCTCACCATCGACGTCGGTAACACCCACACCGTCCTCGGCCTGTTCGAGGGCGAGGAGGTGATCGAGCACTGGAGGATCAACACCGACCCGCGGCGCACCGCCGACGAGATCGCGGTGGTCCTCCAGGGGCTCGTCCAGCAGAGCCCCCTGCTGGCCGAGACCGACATCAGCGGCATCGCGCTGTGCTCGACCGTCCCGTCCGTCCTGCACGAGATGCGGGAGATGTGCCGCCGCTACTACGGCGACGTCCAGGCGGTGATCGTCGAGCCCGGCGTGAAGACCGGCGTCCCGGTCCGGATGGACAACCCCAAGGAGGTCGGCGCCGACCGCATCGTGAACGCGCTGGCCGCCGTGCACCTGCACGGCGGCCCCGCGATCGTGGTCGACTTCGGCACCGCCACCACGTTCGACGCGGTGTCGGCCAAGGGCGAGTACGTCGGCGGCGCCATCGCCCCCGGCATCGAGATCTCGATAGACGCCCTGTCGTCCCGCGGTGCCCAGCTGCACAAGATCGAGCTGGTCCGCCCCCGCAACGTGATCGCCAAGAACACCGTCGAGGCCCTCCAGTCCGGCATCATCTTCGGCTTCGCCGGCCAGGTCGACGGCATCGTCGAGCGCATGTCGGAGGAGCTGTCCGCCGAGCCCGACGAGGTCAAGGTCCTCGCCACCGGCGGCCTGGCCCCGCTGGTCCTGGAGGAGTCCCGCAGCATCGACGTCTTCGAGCCCTGGCTCACCCTCGTCGGCCTCCGCCTGATCTACCAGCGGAACACCCCCTGAATAACCGACGCGAGCGGTGGCGGCCGGTCGATAGCCTGGACGGCGTGAGTGACGAGACCTACGACGATCTTCCGGAGCAGATGCGGGTGCGCCGGGAGAAGCTCGACCGGCTCCGCGAGAGCGGGATCGACCCGTACCCGGTGACCTTCCCCCGCACGGCGACCATCGCCGAGGTGCGGGAGAAATACCCCGAGCTTGAGCCGGGCACCGAGACGGGCGAGAAAGCCGGCGTCACCGGTCGCGTCATGCTGATCCGCAACACCGGCAAGCTGTGCTTCGCCACGCTCCGGGACGGTTCGGGCGACCTGCAGGTCATGCTCTCGCTCGCGAACGTCGGGCAGGAGCAGCTGGACTTCTGGAAGCGCGAGGTGGACCTCGGCGACCACGTGGGCGTCGAGGGCGAGATCATCACGTCCCGGCGGGGCGAGCTGTCGATCATGGCGGACTCGTTCGCGATCACGTCCAAGTGCCTGCGGCCGCTGCCGGAGAAGCACGCGGGGCTGACCGACCCGGAGGCCCGGGTCCGGCAGCGGTACGTGGACCTGATCGTCAACGACGAGGCCCGCGAGATGGCGCGGATCCGCAGCGCCACAGTGCGGGCGGTCCGCGACTTCTGGCACGAGGAGGGGTACCTCGAGGTCGAGACCCCGATGCTGCAGCCGATCCACGGCGGCGCGGCGGCCCGGCCGTTCCAGACGCACATCAACGCGTACGGCATGGACCTGTACCTGCGGATCGCGATCGAGCTGTACCTCAAGCGGCTGGTCGTGGGCGGCATCGAGAAGGTCTTCGAGATCAACCGGAACTTCCGGAACGAGGGCGCCGACTCCACGCACAACCCCGAGTTCACGATGCTCGAGGCGTACGGGACGTACCTCGACTACAACGACATGGCCGACCTGACGCAGCGGATGTACCAGAAGGCGGTCGTGGCCGCGCTGGGCACCACGGTGGTCGTCAACGACGGCCGCGAGGTCGACCTGGGGCGGGCCGAGTGGCCGCGGATCACCCTGTACGGGGCGGTCTCGGAGGCGCTCGGCGAGGAGGTCACCCCGCACACGCCGCTGGAGGACGTGCGCAAGCACGCCGACGGGCGCGGGATCCAGTACGACCCGAAGTGGGGCCAGGGCAAGCTCGTCCAGGAGATCTTCGAGGAGCTGGTCGAGCACACGCTGGTCCAGCCGACGTTCGTGATGGACTACCCGCTGGAGACCTCGCCGCTGACGCGCCAGCACCGCGAGGAGCCGCTGCTCACCGAGAAGTGGGACCTCATCGGGTTCGGCACCGAGCTGGGCACCGCGTACTCGGAGCTGGTCGACCCGGTCGAGCAGCGGCGCCGGCTGACGGAGCAGTCGCTGCTGGCCGCCGGGGGCGACCCGGAGGCGATGCAGCTGGACGAGGACTTCCTGCGGGCGCTGGAGTACGCGATGCCGCCGACCGGCGGGATGGGCGCCGGGATCGACCGGATGATCATGGCGTTCACCGGCAAGAACATCCGCGAGACGATCCTGTTCCCGCTCGTCAAGCCGGAGTGACGGCGGCGGGAGGGCCGGAACGGCCCCGTAGGACGAGATCGTCCCGATAAGTAAGCGGGGCCCCGGTCAGGGTGTTTCGCTCTGGAAAAGCCGTCTGAGGGCCGCCTGGGCCTCTTCCGCGCGGCGGGAGAGGCCCAGGCGATCCGGGGCTGGGAAGACTCCCGGATCGCGGTTCGCTTCAGGTGGACTCGCGGACGATCAGCTCGGGGGTCAGGATCACCTGCCGGTGCAGGTGCGACTCGCCCTCGCCGTACTCGGCCAGCGCCAGCTCGGCGGCCTCCTCGCCGACCGCCAGCCGCGGCTGCCGGATGGTCGTCAGCGGCACGGCGGAGCTGCTGGCCAGCTCGATGTCGTCGTAGCCGACCACGGCGACGTCCTCGGGGACCCGCACGCCGCGCCGCAGCAGCTCGTTCGTCAGCCCTATCGCGAGCAGGTCGTTGGCGCAGAACACCCCGTCCGGCACCGGCGACAGCGCCAGCAGCCGCTCGGCGGCGGCCCGGCCGGCGGTCGGCGACAGCGCCTCCTGTGTCAGCGTGTACAGCTCCCCGCCGCCGGCCTTGGCCAGCGACCGGGCCGCGCCCTCGCCGCGCTCCACGACCGGCAGCGGCTGCGGGCGGCCGGTCACGAAGGCCAGCCGCTCGCGGCCCCGCTCGATCAGGTGCGCGGCCGCGATGTCGCCGCCGGCGACATGGTCGACCTGCACCGAGCACATCTCGGGCGCGGCATGGTCGATCAGCACCACGGCCACGCCGGCCGCGCGCAGCCGCTCGATCCCGACGGCGTCCAGCCCGATCGGGACGATCAGCGCCCCGGCGGCCTGGTGCTCCACCAGGAGGTCGAGCCCGCGCCGCTCCTTGTCGGCCGACCAGTCGCTGCTGAGCCACAGCGCGTCGTGCCCGGCCTCGTTGAGCGTCAGCTCGGCGCCGCGGGCGACGTCGGTCGCGTACGGGTTGGTGAGGTCCTCCACGACGATGCCGAACGCCCGGGGGCGCGGCGGTGCCGAACGGCGATCCGAGCCCGCCCGCCCGGGGCCCTGGCGGAGCCTGCGAGCCGACTCGTTCCGGACGAAACCGAGCTCCTGGATCGCCGCGCGAACGCGGTCACGGGTGGCTTCGGCCACGAGGTCTGGCCGGTTTAGGACATTCGAAACCGTCCCAACTGAAACTCCGGCTCGCCTCGCGACCTCGCGGATGCTGGTCTGTGGCAACTCACTCCTCGTCGGCCCCGGGGTCTGTTTTCGCAGGTTATCGAGTTTCCCGCCGGTAACCCCCCAGTGACGGGTCACAGCATGCACGTATACGCGTACACATAGTGCCTAACCGGCGCTTGACGGGCCGGATCCGGCCGCCTAGCGTTCCGAGCCGAAGCGTAGCTTGAAACGATTCACGATCTTCGTTCAACGGCCGGAACGAAGATGTCGGGCGATCGGTCGAGAGGGGACGGGTGCGGATGGCTGGCGATCGGGACCCGTCTCTGGCAAGGCGCTCTCCTTCCCAGCGGGGTCGCCGTCCACGTCCTCGTGGGCGCGCCCTCCGCACCCTGGGGTGCGTTTCCGTTCGGTTGGCCAACGTGTGCATCGTCACCCGGAGTTCCCCGGTGGCGCCCGGCAACGGGCCCATCGGCCACCTCCGGCCAAGTGACCGTTTCGAAGCGAGATCCGATGATCAACGTCCGGAGAGCCCGGACCCGGCAACCAACGCGTACAGATCGAGGCCTACCCGTGCCTGTGTAGCGAACGGCTGCATCCCCGCGGTCATCACCACGGACGAGGGAGGACGGAGTGGAACAGGCCACACTCGCACGTCGTGTCACCGACGATTCGCGACTGAACGAGGAGGAGATCCGCCTGCTCGCGCAGATCGCCAGCGGTGTCACAGCCGATGTGGCGGCACGCAAGCTGGAGTTGAGCGCCCGGACCTTGCGGCGCCGGCTGCGGACCATCTGCGACCGGCTCGAGGTCAACACCCCTATCGAGGCCGTTGTGTGGGCGGCCCGTAGGCAGCTCATCTAGGGGCCGCCTCCTTCGGGAGCGTCCCGCTCCGCCCGCCTGGAGGGAAGCGGGTGGAACATGAACCGAACCGAAACCGAGGACTCCGTCCCCCCGTTGCGGCGGCGCCGTCCCCTGGCAGGCGCGTTCTGCGAGGCGTCGCCGCGGACGTTGTTCCCCTGACCCCCTGGGCTAAGGCCCCCCGCCGAAACACCCCCGCGAGCTCCCGCGCCGGGCCGGGGTCCGTTCAGGCGACCCGTACCGCGCCGGCGAACGGGCGGCCCCCGATCGGGGCGATCTTCACCACGTCGCCCGTCTGCGGCGCGTGCAGCATCTTGCCGCCGCCCACGTACATGCCCACGTGGTGCAGGTCGTTGTAGAAGAACACCAGGTCGCCCGGCTGCATCTGGTCGCGCGAGATGTGCGTTCCGGCGTTCCACTGGCTGCCGGTGTAGTGCGGCAGGCTGATGCCGACCTTCCCGTACGCCCACATGATCAGGCCGGAGCAGTCGAAGCTGTTGGGTCCGGCCGCGCCCCACACGTAGGGGCGGCCGATCTTGCCCATTGCCAGCCGCAGCGCCTGGGCGGCCTTGCCGGTGCCGACGACGGGGAGCTTGGCGAGCTGCGTGGGGTCCTTCTTGACGAGCCTGCCGCGGACCTTCTCGTAGAGCGTGGTGACCTTCTCGCGCTGCTTGTCCAGGTCGCCGCGCAGCTTCTCGACCTGCTTGGAACGGTCCTCGGCGGACTTGCGGGCGCGCTGGGCGGCCTGCATGGCCTTCAGCATGCTCGCGGCGCGGGTGCCGTCCTGCTCGGCGAAGTAGCGCAGCGTCGCGGCCTGGTCGAGCATCGCCTGCGGGTCCTGCGCGGCCAGGAACGAGACGGTCGGGTCGGTGCCGCCCTGCATGTAGCTGGTCGCGGCCAGGCTGCCGACCTTCTCCCGGACGCCCCGCAGCGACTCCTCCTGCCGCTTGGCGTTGTCGGTGGCGACCTTGGCCGCCCGCTGCGACTGCTGGAGCTTGACCCGCAGGCCGTTGTACTGCTCGGTGAGCCGCTCCAGCTGGTCGGCCAGCTTGTGCGCCTCGGCCTGGAGCTCCTTGGTGGACGGCTCGGGGTCGGCGTGCGCCGGGACGGCCAGGACGGCCGGGACGGTCACGAGCGAGGCGGCGACGGCCGCGGCGAGGGCGCCCGCGCGGGCCGTGCCCGGGCGGGCGAGGCCCGTCCGGGAGCGGCGCGGAAGGGATCCAGGACGCGGTGACTCCACCGGGTTCTCCTTTCCTCGTCCACCTGCCGGGACGGCCGAACGGGAGCGGGCCGCCGCGGACTCTGGGGACCGGACGCGCACCGGCCGCGGTCGCTGACGCCGCTCGGCCGATGCCAGCGCAGGACACTAACGGAGTCGGAACCCGATGCCAACCAGAACCCCGGAAATCACAGGAGAAACACGGGGATTTGCGAAGTGTGTCGGCATGTATCCAGTCGTTATTGCTGTGTTTTGGGTCACTTTGTGGCACAGCACGCGAACGCTGAGTCGAAGGTCCGGCCGTCACCTCCTATAACGTGGGTTGTTTGTGGAAGTCGTGATCAGGCGTGCCCGTACCGCCGACGTTCAGGAGATCGGCCGGCTCGTCGGCCTGTACGCGGGTTCGGGGCGCCGCCTGCTCAGGAAGACGACCGTCAAGCTCTTCGAGGACGTCCAGGAGTTCTGGGTGGCCGAGGAGCGGGCCACCGGCGCGATCGTCGGCTGCGGCGCCCTGCACGTGATGTGGGAGGACCTGGCCGAGGTGCGCTCGGTCGCGGTCGACCCCGCCAGGCTGGGGCACGGGATCGGACACAAGATCGTGGCCCGGCTGCTGGACACGGCGCGCGAACTGGGCGTGGAAAGGGTGTTCTGTCTTACCTTCGAGGTGGACTTCTTCGCCCGCCACGGGTTCCGCCCGATCCTGGGGACCCCCGTCTCCCCCGAGGTGTACGAAGAACTCCTCCGTTCCTACGACGAAGGCGTGGCAGAGTTCCTGGACCTCGACAGGGTCAAGCCGAATACCTTGGGCAATACCCGGATGTTGCTTCGCCTGGAGGACTGACCGATGAGTAGATCCCCCCGCCGCGGCAGGTCGTACCCGCCGCCGGGCCGGCAGCCTCAGGGGCCCGGCTCGTACGGGCCGCCGCCTCCCTACCAGGGCTCGCAGTGGCAGCAGCCGCAGCAGCCGGCGCCGCAGTGGCAGAACCAGGCGCCGCCGCCGCAGCAGCAGAACTGGCAGCAGCAGACCCCCGGCCAGTACGACCAGGGCTACGACTACTACGGCGGCGGCGGGTACGACGACGTCGCCGAGGCCGCGAGCCTGCCGCTGGCGCCGATCATGCGGCGGGCGGGCGCGCGGCTGATCGACAACGCGCTCGTCGCGGTGTTCGGGTTCGCGCTCGTCCTGCCGGTCGCGATCGGGACGATCGGCCTGGGCAGCGCCGGCAGCAAGACCGACACCGAGGGCGGCGTCTGGAACTGGCCCATCATCTTCACGCTGTTCGCGGTCATGTCCGTGCTGCCGTTCATCTACGAGGCGGTGCAGCTCTCCATGTGGGGGCGCACCATCGGCAAGCGCGTGACGCACCTGGGCGTCGTCCAGGTACGGCCCGCGGGCGACGCCGTGACGACGACGCAGGCCGTATGGCGCGCCGGGATCGTCCATGTGGCGTACCAGCTCGGCATCTTCTTCTTCCTGGTGCTGGCCGTGATGGTGTGGGAGTACTTCGCGTACGGCGTGCTCCTGGTCGCCATCGGCGTCGTCATGGCGCACCTGTGGGCGATCTGGGACCAGCCTCTGCACCAGTCCGTGCACGACCGCTTCGCGGGCACGCTGGTGATCGACGAGCGGGTCGAGTACACCGAGTACGAGGAGTAAGGGCGCGGTATGGCGGCGGCGGATCAGGCACCGAAGTCCGGCCCGCTTCCCGAGGAGGAGCCCGGGTACCCCGAAGGAGGGCCCGGGCTTCCTCATGCGGCCGCCGGGCGGCCGGAGCCGGGACGGGACGGGCCGGAGCCGCCGGAGGAGGGTCCGGGGCCGGAAGGACCGGAGAAGCGGGCTCAGGGGCGGGCTCAGGAGCCTGCCGAGGCGCCGCCGGGGCCGGCGGGGACGGTCCTGGCGGAGCCGGGACAGCGGCTGCTGGCCCGGATCGTCGACACCCTCGTGGTGGGGCTGCCCGTCGTCGTGGTCGTCCGGGAAGTGGTCCCGCGAACCGATGTCGATGTGGCCGCACCGCCCGCCGTGGCGGCGTTCCTGCTCTTGTACGAGTGGATTCAACTCGCCCTGTGGGGCCGCACTCTGGGCAAGAGGTTCGCCGGTATCCAAGTCGTACGAGAAGACATAGGCGCCGCGCCAGAAGACATAGAGGCCTCAACAGAAGTGGATCCCGGCGCGGAACCGGGACTAAGACGGCGGGATCGTCTCGGGACGGCCCGTTCCCTGCTGCGGACGGCGCTCTATGCGCTTCCTATTGGCGTACGGCCAGTGCCCGTGCTGGGGCTGATCGCCGGTCTCTTCTGGGTGGGGAACGCGGCTCTGATGTACGAGGGCGGCGCGCGCCGGGCGTTGCACGACCGCCTTGCCGGCACCGCGGTCGTGAAGCGCGGGGCGCGCTGAGCGGCTCCGGGCTTGTGTAACGACATTGAGGACTTATCCGCTGTTATCGGTATGCAGTAGAGTCGCCCGCGCCGTACCCGACTACGGAGCACTTCCGGCCCGTGACCGCGCGGCGGCAACGGATTTCGGCGGCGCCGCTCCGGACGGTATCCATGTACGGTCCCCGCCGGGCCGGTGCGGGCGCGGACCGGGCTCGCCGGGGATGATCGCCATGCCCGTCCGGGCGGCGCGGCCTGCCGTTCATTCAGCCGAGACGGCATGGTTAGTGCCGTTACGTCAGGGTTAATCGATGGCCGCGGGGTGGGTGATGCCGTCCCGGTTAAGGTGGTCACCGGCCGAATTACGCGGCCGGCCGCCCGGGGCCGGGAAACCGGTCCAATGCAAGATCGACCACCCTGGTCAGCGGCCGCGAGGTGACCTCGGTCACCCCGAAATCCGGGCGCGGGCCCGCGGCGGGACAAAATAGATACACCGTCCCGCCGCCCGCGCGGGCTCGCGTCCTGAGGCGGCGCGTATCGCCCCTTGCCGCCGCGTATCGCCCGCGCGGCGGATTCCGCGGGGTGCTGATTACGCGGCGTTACCCCGGGGGAAGCTAGTTCAGCGCGAGTGTTGAATTGTCATCGGCAAGGATCGCGGTATATCTTTGTCAACCGAATGCAGTTTGCTCCAGCTGAAAGGTCTGTCCCCATGGCACAGAAGGTTCAGGTGCTTCTCGTCGACGACCTCGACGGTGGCGAGGCGGACGAGACCGTAGCGTTCTCGATCGACGGCGCCTCCTACGAGATCGACCTCAGTAGCGCCAACGCAAAGAAGCTGCGGGATTCTCTGCAGCCGTTCGTGGAGAAGTCCCGCAAGGCCGGCGCCACCACCCGTCGCCGTCGCCAGCGCGGCGCCTCCAGCCGCGAGCGCAGCGCCGAGATCCGTGCCTGGGCCAAGGACCATGGCATCAAGGTCAATGAGCGCGGCCGCATCCCGGCCAATGTGATCGAGAAGTACGAGGCCGCCCACTGAGACGCCTCGCCCGTGACCGGCCCGTCTCCCTTGAGGGAGAACGGGCCGTTCGCTTGTGGCGTAGCGAAAGGTGGGTTGTACCGGCCCGAGCGAGGTAGACAGGTTCTCATCGGCGATCCCCCGGTGCCGGTGTGGTCCATGTGACGAGGCGTGAACCACCTGCGGAAAGGCGCCCGTTCGCTCGCGGCGTAGCGGGAACATGACGCCCCGGGGCGGTAGTTGGATGAGACTGAACAGCGCTTAGCTGGGGAACGTCTCCTGGTGGGAGTGACCGGGCGGCCTCCTCGGGGCGGGCTAGTTTGACTTAGGTGCCAGCACCTGCGGAAGGACAGGTTCGGACATCCCGGACTCTGCCCAACCGCTCTGTGAGGAGCGACGAGATGTTCGAAAGGTTCACCGACCGTGCGCGGCGGGTTGTCGTCCTGGCTCAGGAAGAGGCCAGGATGCTCAACCACAACTACATCGGTACCGAGCACATCCTCCTTGGCCTGATCCACGAGGGCGAGGGTGTTGCCGCCAAGGCGCTGGAGAGCCTGGGGATCAGCCTGGAGGCGGTCCGCCAGCAGGTCGAGGAGATCATCGGCCAGGGCCAGCAGGCGCCGTCGGGACACATCCCGTTCACCCCGCGTGCCAAGAAGGTGCTGGAGCTGTCGCTGCGCGAGGCGTTGCAGCTGGGCCACAACTACATCGGCACCGAGCACATCCTCCTTGGGCTCATCCGTGAGGGCGAGGGTGTGGCGGCGCAGGTGCTGGTGAAGCTGGGCGCCGACCTCAACCGGGTCCGCCAGCAGGTCATCCAGTTGCTGCACGGCTACCAGGGCAAGGAGCCGGCCGCCTCGGGCGGGCCGGCCGAGTCCACGCCGTCCACCTCCCTCGTGCTCGACCAGTTCGGCCGCAACCTGACGCAGGCGGCCCGGGAGGGCAAGCTCGACCCGGTCATCGGCCGGGACAAGGAGATCGAGCGGGTCATGCAGGTGCTGTCCCGCCGTACCAAGAACAACCCGGTCCTCGTGGGCGAGCCCGGCGTCGGCAAGACCGCCGTCGTCGAGGGCCTGTCCCAGAAGATCGTCAAGGGCGAGGTGCCCGAGACCCTCAAGGACAAGCAGCTCTACACCCTCGACCTCGGCGCCCTGGTCGCCGGGTCGCGGTACCGCGGTGACTTCGAGGAGCGGCTGAAGAAGGTCCTCAAGGAGATCCGCACCCGCGGCGACATCATCCTGTTCATCGACGAGCTGCACACGCTCGTCGGCGCGGGCGCCGCCGAGGGCGCGATCGACGCCGCCAGCATCCTCAAGCCGATGCTGGCCCGCGGCGAGCTGCAGACGATCGGCGCGACGACGCTGGACGAGTACCGCAAGCACCTGGAGAAGGACGCGGCGCTGGAGCGGCGCTTCCAGCCGATCCAGGTGGCCGAGCCGTCGCTGAGCCACACGATCGAGATCCTCAAGGGCCTGCGGGACCGCTACGAGGCGCACCACCGGGTGTCGATCACGGACGCGGCACTGGTGGCGGCGGCGCAGCTGGCCGACCGCTACATCAGCGACCGGTTCCTGCCCGACAAGGCGATCGACCTGATCGACGAGGCCGGGTCGCGGATGCGGATCCGCCGGATGACCGCACCGCCGGACCTGCGCGAGTACGACGAGAAGATCGCCGACGTCCGCCGCGAGAAGGAATCGGCGATCGACGCGCAGGACTTCGAGAAGGCCGCGGCCCTCCGCGACTCCGAGAAGCAGCTCCTGGGCCAGAAGGCGCAGCGGGAGAAGGAGTGGAAGGCCGGCGACATGGACGTCGTGGCCGAGGTGGACGAGGAGCTCATCGCCGAGGTCCTGGCCACCGCCACCGGCATCCCGGTCTTCAAGCTCACCGAAGAGGAGAGCGCCCGCCTGCTCCGCATGGAGGACGAGCTCCACAAGCGCGTCATCGGCCAGGAGGACGCCATCAAGGCGCTGTCCCAGTCGATCCGGCGTACCCGCGCCGGCCTGAAGGACCCGAAGCGTCCCGGCGGCTCGTTCATCTTCGCCGGCCCGTCGGGTGTCGGTAAGACCGAGCTGTCGAAGACCCTCGCGGAGTTCCTGTTCGGGGACGAGGACGCACTGATCCAGCTGGACATGTCCGAGTTCATGGAGAAGCACACCGTCTCGCGGCTGTTCGGCTCCCCGCCCGGCTACGTCGGGTACGAGGAGGGCGGCCAGCTCACCGAGAAGGTCCGCCGCAAGCCGTTCTCCGTGGTCCTCTTCGACGAGATCGAGAAGGCCCACCCGGACATCTTCAACTCGCTGCTCCAGATCCTGGAGGACGGTCGCCTGACCGACGCCCAGGGCCGGGTCGTGGACTTCAAGAACACGGTCATCATCATGACCACCAACCTCGGCACCCGGGACATCTCCAAGGGCCAGTCGCTGGGCTTCACCCGCGCCAACGACGAGCAGGGCTCGTACGACCGGATGAAGTCCAAGGTCAACGAGGAGCTCAAGCAGCACTTCCGGCCGGAGTTCCTGAACCGTGTCGACGACACGGTGGTGTTCCACCAGCTGACGCCGAAGGAGATCATCCAGATCGTGGATCTGATGATCGCCAAGGTGGACGAGCGGCTGAAGGACCGCGACATGGGGATCGAGCTGCGGCAGGAGGCCAAGGACCTGCTGGCCGAGCGGGGCTACGACCCCGTGCTGGGGGCGCGGCCGCTGCGCCGCACCATCCAGCGCGAGATCGAGGACCAGCTGTCGGAGAAGATCCTCTACAACGAGGTCAAGTCCGGACAGATCGTCATCGTCGGCACCCAGGGCTCGGGCGAGGACGCCAAGTTCACCTTCAAGGGCGTGCCGAAGCCGTCCACCGTGCCGGACAGCCCGCCGCCGATCGAGGGCGCGGTCAACTTCAACAAGGACTGACAAGGACCGACAAGGACTGACCCGCCTGCGCGGCTGAGCGCCTGTGAGAAGGGCCCGTACCACTGCGGTACGGGCCCTTCCCATGTCCGGGGTCAGGCGCGGGCGAGCCAGGCGTCGATCTCCGCGTGGATCCGCGCCTTCGTGTCCGGGGGAGCGAAGGACGCGTCCACCCCGGCCCGCGCCAGCCCGGCGAGCACGGCGTCGTCGTAGCCGAACGCGTCCCGGACGAGCGCGTACTCCGCCGCCAGCGGGATCCCGGTCATGCAGGGGATGTCGGTGTTCAGCGTGACGGCGAGCCCTTCCTCGCGGAGGCGCTGGAACGGATGCTCCGCCATGGAAGGGGCGAAGCCGAGGGCGACGTTCGAGGACGGGCACACCTCGAGCGGGATGCGCCGGTCCCGCACCTCGGCGACCAGGTCCGGATCGTCCAGGACGCGGATGCCGTGGCCGAGCCGCTCCGTGCGGCCGTCCGTGATGGCCTGGCGGATGCTGGCGGCGCCCTCCGCCTCGCCCGCGTGGTGGACGACGTGCAGGCCGCTCTCGCGCGCCGCCGCGAAGACCTCCGTGAACGGTTCGCCGGGGAACGCCTCGTCCCCCGCGAGCCCGATCGCCACGACCTCCTCGTACCGCAGGCCCAGGTCGAGGGTGCGGCGGGCGCGTTCCACGGAGCGCCGACGGGAGTGGTCGAGGATCACCCGGCAGTCGATGCCGAAGTCCTCGCGTCCCCGGGCGAGCCCTTCGAGTACGGCGTCCAGCGGCATCCGGAGGTCGCCGAGCCGTTCGCCGTGCCCGGCGGCCGTGAACGAGACCTCGGCGTAGCGGGTGCCCTGCGCGGCCTCGTCCTCGCAGTATTCGTAGGCGATGCGGCGGAAGTCGTCCGCTTTCTGGAGGCAGGCCCGGACGAGGTCGTTCTGCACGAAGAAGTCGGCGAAGCCCCCGAACGCGTGGCCGGCCGCCAGATGCTCGGGGACCTCGACGCCGTTGGCGTGCCCGATCTCCGCGAGGGTCGGCCACCGCACGGTGCTTTCCAGATGGACGTGGAGATGGGCCTTGGGCAGGCCGAGCAGATCGCGCACCGGGCAACGCTAGCCACCGCGTACGCGCCCGTTCCACCCGATTTCTCGCCGCCCGGACGGCCGGGGGTCAGGCGGGCAGGGCGTAGCGGCCGTCGTCCAGCGGGTCGACCAGGCCGTCGCTGATCAGGGCGTCGAGGGCGCGCTCGCGCTGGACGGCGTCCGCCCAGACCACGTCCAGCAGCGGCTTCTCCACCGGGCCGGCGGCGTCGCGGAGAACGGCCAGGAGGCGGCCGCGGCACTGCCGGTCGGTCCCCGCGTAGGTCTGGCCGCGCCGGGGCGGGCCCGAGTAGGCGGGGCGGCCGGCGTCCTGCCAGGCGCACCGGTCGAGGACCGGGCAGTCCGCGCAGCGGGGCGAGCGGGCCGTGCAGACCAGCGCGCCCAGCTCCATGACCGCGACCGACCAGCGCGCGGCCGTGGGCGGGTCGAGCGGCAGGAGGGACTCGGCCAGCCTGACCTCGGCCCGCGTCTGGGACTTCGGCGGGTACTCCTCGCCCGTGCAGAGCCGGGCCAGGACGCGGCGCACGTTCGTGTCCAGGACGGCGTGCCGCTGCCGGTAGGCGAAGCTGGCGACCGCGGCGGCGGTGTACGCGCCGATGCCGGGCAGGGCGAGCAGATCCTCGTGGGACTCGGGGACGCGCCCGCCGTGCCGCTCCACGATCGCTCTGGCGCTCTCGTGGAGCCGCAGGGCGCGCCGCGGGTATCCGAGCCGCCCCCAGGCCCGTACGGCCTCTCCGGACGCCTCGGCGGCGAGCGCGGCGGGTTCCGGCCAGCGTTCCAGCCACGCGTGCCAGACGGGCAGGACGCGGGCGACGGGCGTCTGCTGGAGCATGATCTCGCTGACCAGTACGCCCCAGGGGGAGGCGTCCGGGGCGCGCCAGGGGAGGTCCCGGGCGTTCGCGTCGTACCAGTCGAGGATCGGGTCGGTGTACGGGGAGTCCATGGTCGGCCGCCATTCTGGCATGGGCGGGGCAAGGGCGAGGCATGGAAGTGGTAGGGACTTCCCCCGCGGGTGCCCCGCGCGGCGGGTCGGCATGGCAACGGACGTCAAAGATCGCATACTGAGCGTATGGATTCGGGTACCCGGAGTAATGAGCTGGACGCCGAGCGGTACTGGCGGCGGCGCGCGGTCGCGCTCGCCGGGATCCTGACGGCGGTCGGCCTGCTGGCCTGGGCGTGCGGCGCCGGCGGCGGGCACGGCGGCGTGGCGGGCAGCCCGGCGTCCCCGCCGCCGGGACCGCCGATCCCGGCGGCCGCGCCGACCGTCACCGTGACGGCGACGCCGTCCCGGCCGCGCGGGTCCGGGTCCGCGTCCGCGAGGCGCGGGTGGGGCGGCGGGTGCGATCCCGAGGCCGTGACCGTGACGATGACGACCGTGAGCGCCTCCTACGGCGCCGGGCGGAAGCCGCGGTTCCGGGTGATCGCGGTGAGCACGGGGGCGCGGCCGTGCCGGTTCGACGTCGGGCCGGGCGGGCTGGAGATCCGGGTCACCTCGGGCCGCGACAAGGTCTGGTCGTCGGCGGCCTGCGCCCGCGGCTCCGGCTCCCGCGTCCGTACGCTCCGGAAGGGCGTCCCGTACGTCACCGTCGTCACCTGGGACCGCAGGCGCGCCGCCGAGGGCTGCGAGGGGCCCCGCCCGGCCGCCCGGCCCGGCACCTACGTGGCCACGATCGACGCGGCGAACGTCAAGAGCCCTGCGCAGGTCTTCCTGCTGCGGGCGTGAGACCTACCCGTCCGCCCGGTACGGCGGACCGCGCCGGCGGGTGAATACGGTCCGGGCGAAAACCGGGCGACCAGGCCCCGGTCAGACGGAGCGTCAGACGTAGCGTTCGAGGATCGACGACTCGGCCAGCCGGGACAGGCCCTCGCGGACGCTGCGGGCCCGGGACTCGCCCACGCCGCCGACGCCCTGGAGGTCGTCGATGCTGGCGGCCAGCAGCTTCTGCAGGCCGCCGAAGTGCTCCACCAGCCGCTCGACCACGAGCCCGGGCAGCCGGGGGACCTTGGCGAGCAGCCGGTAGCCCTTGGGGCTGACCGGCAGGTCGAGCGCGTCCGGCCCGGCGAAGCCCATGACCTCGGCCACCGTGGACAGGTCGAGCAGCTCGTTCGCCGACAGCAGGTCGAGATCGTTCAGCACGGCGTCGAAGCCGCGCTCGCGGGCGTCCTGCGACGGGTAGTCGCGGACGATCAGCTCCCGGTCGACGTCGACGCCGGAGACCAGCTCGTCCAGCTGGAGCGACAGCAGCCGGCCGTCGGTGCCCAGCTCGACGACGTACCCCTCGATCTCGTCGGCGATCCGGCGGACCATCTCCAGCCGCTGCACGACCGCGCTGACGTCCCGCACGGTCACCAGGTCCTCGATCTCCAGGGCGGAGAGCGTGCCGGAGACCTCGTCGAGCCGCAGCTTGTAGCGTTCGAGCGTGGCCAGCGCCTGGTTGGCCTTGGACAGGATGGCCGCCGAGTCCTCCAGGACGTAGCGGATGCCGTCGAGGTAGAGCGCGATGATGTGCATCGACTGGCTCACCGAGATGACCGGGTAGCCGGTCTGGCGGGCGACCCGCTCGGCGGTGCGGTGCCGGGTGCCCGACTCCTCGGTGGGGATGGTGGAGTCCGGTACGAGGTGGACGGCGGCCCGGACGATCCGCGCGTGGTCGCCGTCGAGGACGATCGCGCCGTCCATCTTGGCGAGCTCGCGCAGCCGTGTGGCGGAGAACTCCACGTCGAGCTCGAAGCCGCCGGAGCAGAGCTCCTCGACGAGCTTGTCGTAGCCGAGCACGATCAGCCCGCCGGTGTGTCCCCGCAGGATCCGTTCCAGCCCGTCGCGGATCGCCGTGCCCGGGGCGACCGCGGCGAGCGTGGCGCGGCGTCGTTCGTCATGACCCTTGTCGTGTGCTGGCACCTGGCCCCCGGAGGTCGCTGGACGGCGTCAGTTTACCGAGAGGCTGCCCTTCGCGGGTTCCCCACCTGGCCATAAGCGTGAGCCGTGTGACGCGAGAGTCTGCCGGGACGCCTGTTAGGGGGCCGTAAAGGCCACCTGGAGCGCCTGACTCAAACTGTCCACTTCCATCACTTTCATCCCTTCGTAGCTGCTCAGCTGCGGGTCGGCGCGCTTGAGCGGCGAGCCGTCGCCCAGCTCCAGCGAACCGCGCGGCACGACGGCGTACTTGAACCCGAGCCGGGTCGCCTCGGCCAGCCGGCGCTGCACGCCCGGGACGATCCGCACCTCGCCCGCCAGCCCGACCTCGCCCAGCGCGATCAGGCTGCTCGACAGCGACTGCTCCACCGTCGACCCGGCCACGGCCAGGGCCAGCGCGAGGTCCACGGAGGTCTCCGACAGCCGGACGCCGCCGACGGTGGAGACGTACACGTCCTGCTCGTGCATGGAGATCTTGCACCGCTGCGCCAGCACGGCCAGCACCATCGCGACGCGGGAGGTGTCGAGGCCGGACGAGGCGCGCCGGGGCGACGGCAGGTGCGACTTGGCGACCAGCGCCTGGACCTCGGCGACCAGCGGGCGGCGGCCCTCCAGCGTCACGGTCACGCACGTGCCGGGGACGGGCTCCTCGCGGCGGGTCAGGAACAGCCCGCTGGGGTCGGGCAGCCCCACGATGCCGACCTCGGACAGGTCGAAGCAGCCCAGCTCGTCGGTGGGGCCGTAGCGGTTCTTCACGGCGCGGATCATCCGCAGCCGGCTGTGCCGGTCGCCTTCGAAGTAGAGGACGACGTCGACCAGGTGCTCCAGCAGCCGCGGCCCGGCGATCGCGCCCTCCTTGGTGACGTGCCCGACCAGGACGACGGTGATGCCGCGCTCCTTGGCCACCCGGATGAGGTTGGCGGCGACCTCGCGGATCTGCGTCACCCCGCCGGGCGCGCCGTCGGCCTCGGACGTGCCGATCGTCTGGATGGAGTCGACCACCATCAGGACGGGCTCGACGTCCTCGACATGCCCGAGCACGGCCGACAGTTCGGTCTCGGCGGCCAGGTAGAGGTCGTCGGTGATCGCCCCGACCCGGTCGGCCCGCAGCCGGACCTGCTCGGCCGACTCCTCCCCGGTGATGTAGAGCACCGGCCGCCGCCCGCCCGCCGCGCCGTCGCCGCTCGCGGCGCCACCCGCCGAGGCGCCGCGGGCGCGCGCGGGACCGTCGCCGTTCGGGGAGGGCACCCCGGAGCCGCGGCCTTCCGAGGGCGCGGCGCCGTTCCCGTTGGCCGCCGCGGCGGCGTCGGGCGGCGCGGCCCCGTGCGGGGTGGAGGCGAGGGCGGCGACCTCCAGCAGCAGCGTGGACTTGCCGATGCCGGGCTCGCCGGCCAGCAGGACGACGGCGCCCGGCACCATCCCGCCGCCCAGCACGCGGTCGAGCTCGTCCAGCCCGGTCGGCCTGGTCTGCGAGGAGCGGACGTCGACCTGCCCGATCGGCCGCGCCGGGGAGCTGACCGGGCCGGCCGCCACGACCCGGGCCGGGGTGGCCGAGCCGGCCTCGGAGACCGAGCCCCAGACCTGGCACTCGCCGCAGCGCCCGACCCATTTGGAGGTCTGCCAGCCGCACTCGGTGCAGCGGTAGGTCGGCTTCGCCGTCTTCGCCTTCGCCATGCGTCGAAGCGTAGAGGCCGCCCCCGACAGTCTCCCGGGATGTGACGTTGCTTACTTTTGCCCGCCGGGCCGGACGGGCGCGGTGCTGACCGTACGTGACGGGTCAGGCCGCCGGGATCGCCTTGCGGGCGCGTTCGATCAGGTCGCCGAGGTGGTCGGAGACGATGCCGGGGCGCTCCATCATGGCCATGTGCCCGGCGGCCGGAACGATCTCCAGCCGGCCGGACGGCACGCACTCGGAGATCTTGAGGCTGTGCGCGACCGGGGTGAGCAGGTCCCGCTCGGCCCCGATGACCAGCGTGTCGGCCGCGCCGAGGGCGGTGCAGTCGCTGATCACCTCGGTCGTGACCATCGAGTGCAGGAAGCCGAGGAACGCGTCCATCCGGGTGTCGGCCATCATCTGCTCGGCGAACGCGACCGCGTGCGGGCCGGCCTCGGGACCGAACGCGACCATGTCCTCCATCAGCATCGAGCCCGTACGGCCCAGGTGGCGCACCTTCTCGATGGCGGGGGAGCCGGCGCCCGCGGCCCGCAGCGCGCGCGGCAGGACCCGCTGGGTGAGGCGCGCCATCGCGGCCGGGAGCCCCAGCGTGACCTGCCCGAGCCCGCCGGAGGACGTGCACAGCAGCCCGGCGGCGAGCACCTTGCGGCCGATCAGCTCCGGGTTCTCGTCGGCGTACCGCATGATCGTCATGCCGCCCATCGAGTGCCCGACCAGCACCACCGGCGTCTCCGCCGGAACGGTCTGGTCGATCACCGCGGCGAGGTCGGCGGCCAGCCGGTCCAGCGCGTACCCGGCGCGCTCGCCGCCCTGGGAGCGGCCGTGCCCGCGCTGGTCCCAGAAGACGAGCCGGCCGAGGCCGCGCAGCGCCTTGCGCTGGAAGTGCCAGGAGTCCTGGGTGAGCGTCCAGCCGTGGCAGAAGACGACCGCCAGGTCGGTGCGGTCCGCGCCGTCGACCTCGGCGTACAAGCGGGTGCCGTCGCTCGCCTGCACCGGTACGGGACGCCCGCGCAGCGTGCCGAACGGCTCGCCCGCGAACGGGTCGGGGCGCAGCTGGAGCCGCCGGACGGCGCGCCGCTGCACGGCCAGCCCGGCGCCGGCCGCGCCCGCGCCGAGCGCGGTGGCGGTGAGGCCGGCGGTGAGGATGGTACGGCTCGTCCTGGCGGCATGGCCCATGCTGGTGGCCCTCCTCTTCCGGCCGGTACGCCCGCGGCGATGCCCCGAGGCGTCCGGGATGTCGGTGGCGGACCATTCTCGGTCAATCACCCAGAAAAGGCACGCGCCGCCCCCGCCGGAACCGCTCGCGGGAACGTCAGCGGTGGCGCCACCAGAGGTTGACGGCGTAGTCGACCTCGGTGCCCTCGTGCTCGCGCAGCGCGGCCTCGGCCAGCTCGGGCGGGAACTCGATGTTCAGCACGGCGGCCAGGTCGGCGCGGTTCCCGAACGACCAGCGGATCGTCAGGGCCTCGCGCTGGAACCCGTGCCGCGCCCAGAACCGCTCGACGGCGCCCGGATCGTACGAGGGCAGGCCGCGCCGGAACCAGCCGCCGAACGTGGACCGGGTGGCGTCGTTGTCGATGATGAAGATCGTGCCGCCGCGCCGGACGACCCGGTCGAGCTCGGCCAGCCCGGGCTCGCAGCCGGGCCCGAAGAAGTAGGCCCAGCGGACGTGCACGACGTCGATCGAGGCGTCCGGAAGCGGCAGCGCCTGCGCCGCCCCCACCCGGACGGTGACGTTCGGGACGTCGCGGACGCGGTGCCGGGCCGCGGCGGCGAGCCCCGAATGCGGCTCGACCCCGACCACCCGGGCCGCCTCGCGGGCGAAGAACGGCAGGTGGAAGCCCGTTCCGCAGCCCAGGTCGAGCACCGTCGCCCCGGTCCACGGGCGGATCGCGCGCATCGCCGAGTCGAGCGTCCCGTCCGGGTCGACGGCCCGGTTCTCGATCTCGTACACGCGCGGCGAGTTCCAGATGTTCGGGCTCGGTACGGCCCCGGGTGCGATCTCGGCCACGGAGACCCAGGGTAGTCAAGGCCGCGGGCAAGAAATCAGGATCCGTGCCGCCCGCGGGTTTCACCGGGCCTCCGGGCGCATAGGCTTTCCGTTGCGTGCGCCCCGCCGGGCGGGGCAGGGTGCCGGAAGGCCCTGCCCAACGGAGCCCGCGATGAAGTCCGCTGAGCCGATCACTTTGGCGAGGGAGCCTTGACCCCGCAGCACAACGGCGCCGCAGCCCCGGCCGTCCGGGTCCCGGACGCGCCGGTCACGCTGTCCACGGCGTCGGTCTATCCGGAGAAGGTGCCGAGCGCCTTCGAGATCGCCGCGCTGCTCGGGTACGACGGCGTCGAGGTCATGGTCTCGACCGACGCCTCCTCGCAGGACCTGAACGTGCTGCGGCGCCTGTCCGACTACCACCAGGTCCCGATCAAGTCGATCCACGCGCCCTGCCTGCTGCTCACTCAGCGGGTCTGGGGCCGCGAGCCCTGGGGCAAGCTCGTGAAATCCAAGGACGTCGCCGAGGAGCTGGGCGCGGACGTCGTGGTCGTCCATCCGCCGTTCCGCTGGCAGCGCGAGTACGCCCGGGAGTTCGTCGAGGGCCTGGCCCGCATGCAGGAGGAGACCGACGTCCTGTTCGCGGTGGAGAACATGTTCCCGCTCAAGGCGCGCGGCGCCGAGGCCGGCATGTACCTGCCCGACTGGAACCCGGTCGACCAGGACTACCCGTTCGTGACGCTCGACCTGTCCCACACGGCCGTGTCCGGCTCCGACGCGCTCGGCATGGCCGGGGCGCTCGGCGACCGGCTGCGGCACGTGCACCTGGCCGACGGCGTCGGGATCACCAACAAGGACGAGCACCTGGTGCCCGGCCGGGGCAACCAGCCGTGCGGGCCGATGCTGGAGCGGCTGGCCGAGAACGGCTACCGCGGCCACATCTGCCTGGAGGTCAACACCCGCCGCGCCGCCAGCCGGGCGGAGCGGATGGAGGACCTCGCCGAGGCGCTGGCCTTCGCCCGCCTGCACCTGGCCGCCGCCGAGGGCGCCGTACCGCGGGCCTGGGAGGTCACGCCGGGCGGTGAGGTCTCGCCGCGGGGCCTGCTGTGAGCGGGACGGCGCCGTGACCGAGACCGCGCGGGGCAGCGGGCGCGGCCCGGGCCGCCGGCCGGGGCCGACCGAGACCCGCGAGGCGATCCTCGCGGCGGCCCGCGAGCTGTTCGCCGCGAAGGGGTACGACGGCGCCTCGCTGCGCGCCATCGCCCGTACCGCCGGGGTCGATCCGGCCCTGGTGCACCACTTCTTCGGCAACAAGGAGGGCGTGTTCGTCGCGGCGATGCGCTTCCCGGTGGACCCGTCCGAGCTGGTGCCCAAGATCATGGCGACGCCGCGGGACCGGCTGGGGGAGACGATGGTCCGGGTCTTCCTGAGCGTCTGGGAGGACGCGGACCGGCGCGCGCCCATCCTCGCGATGCTGCGTTCGGCGATGACGAACGAGCAGGCCGCCACGATGATGCGCCAGTTCGTGACGTCGGCGCTGTTCGGCCGCGCGGCCGAGACGCACGGGATCCCGATGCTGCGGCTCAACGCCGCCGCCGGCCAGATGGTCGGCGTCATGATCTTCCGGTACGTGCTGAGGGTCGAGCCGATCGCCTCCGCGTCGTCCGAGGAGCTGGTCGAGCTGCTGTCGCCGGCCGTCCAGCACTACCTGGGCTGATCCACTCCGCCTGAGGGCGTCCGGCCGCCGGCCGGGCGCCCTTTCCGCATGCCCGGGAAGTCGCCGCGGGCCCTTGACCCCGGCCCCCCGCCGACCTAAATTCAACACATGATGAGTTCTACTGGATCCGGCCGCGCCGGCCCGGACCCGGCGGTCGCGGTCCGCGACCTCCGGGTCGAGCGCGGCGGCCGTCCCGTCCTGCACGGGCTGGACTTCGCGGTGCCGCGCGGTTCGGTCGTCGGCCTGCTGGGGCCGAGCGGCTGCGGCAAGACCACGCTGATGCGGTGCGTGGTGGGCGTGCAGATCGTCAAGGGCGGCGAGGTGACCGTGCTGGGGGAGCCGGCCGGCTCGGCGGGGCTGCGCCGCCGCGTCGGGTACGCCACCCAGTCGCCCGCCCTGTACGCGGACCTCACCGTCCGCGAGAACACGCGCTACTTCGCCGCCGTGCTCGGCGCGCCCCGCTCCGACGCCGACCGGGTGATCGGCGAGGTCGGCCTCGGCCGCGCCCGCGACCAGCTCGTCGGCACGCTGTCCGGCGGCCAGTTCAGCCGCGCCAACCTCGCCGCCGCCCTCCTCGGCGCGCCCGAGCTGCTCGTCCTGGACGAGCCCACCGTGGGCCTGGACCCGGTGCTGCGCCAGGAGCTGTGGGAGCTGTTCCGGGAGCTGGCCGACCGGGGCACCACGCTGCTGGTGTCCAGCCACGTCATGGACGAGGCGGGCCGCACCGACCGGCTGCTGCTGATGCGCGAGGGCCGGATCCTCGCCGACGGCTCGCCCGAGGCGCTGCGCGCCCGTACCGGCGAGCGCGACCTGGAGGCGGCCTTCCTGCACCTGATCGCCGAGACCGCCGGGAGCCCGGCATGAGCCGCTCGATCCCCCTCTCCATCTCGCCCTCCATCACCCTTGCCACGACCCGCCGCATCCTCCGCCAGCTGCGCCACGACCACCGCACCATCGGGCTCATGGTCGGGGTGCCGACGCTGCTGATGATCCTGCTGCGGTACGTCTTCGACGGGCCCGGCGCGTTCGACCGGATCGGGCCGATGCTGCTCGGGCTGTTCCCGTTCGTGATCATGTTCGTGGTCACCAGCGTCGGGACCCTGCGCGAGCGCACCAGCGGCACGCTGGAACGCCTGATGACGCTGCCGATGGGCAAGCTCGACCTGCTGCTCGGCTACGCGCTCGCGTTCGGCCTGCTCGCGCTCGTCCAGGTCGGGGTGGCGCTCGGCGTCTCCCTCACCTGGCTGGACCTCGACCTGACCGGCTCGGTCTGGTCGCTGCTGCTGGTGGCGCTCCTGAACGCGCTGCTCGGCGTGGCGCTCGGGCTGCTGGCCAGCGCGTTCGCCCGGACCGAGTTCCAGGCGGTGCAGTTCATGCCCGCGTTCGTGCTGCCCCAGCTGCTGCTGTGCGGGCTGCTCGTGCCGCGCGAGAAGATGGCCGGCTGGCTGGAGGCGATCTCGAACGTGCTGCCGCTGTCGTACGCGATGGACGCGATGCGGCGGGTGACCGCCGAGGCGGAGTTCGGCGGCGCGCTCGCCCGGGACGTCGCGGTCATCGCCGGCTGCGTGCTGCTCTCGCTGCTGCTGGGGGCCGCCACGCTGCGCCGCCGCACCGGCTGAGTCGTGACCGTCCCCTTGCTGATGACTGGCCGAATAACGGCGGGGTCCGCGGTTTCCGGCTGATAATGTCGCGCGGCATGAGTCCCCATGAGCCGCAGGGTCCCCACGAGGCCAGCGCCGCGCCGGGCGCGGGCGGCCCGGGAGCCGGAACCGCCGACGCCGGCCGGAAGCCGCAGGGCCTCTTCGCCTCCGGCCCGGACGGCCCGGACGCGCTCTTCGGGGACGGCGGGCCCGGTGGCCCCGGCGGCCCGGACGGGCCCGGCGGCGCGCGGCCGCGCAAGCGGCGGTGGCCGCGGGTCCTGGCCGCGGTGGGCGTGTTCCTGCTGCTCATCGTGGTGGGCACGGCGGGCCTGCTGTGGCAGCGCCAGTCGTCGTACAACGGCAACATCGACCGGCTGCCCAGCGCGATGCCGACCGGCAAGCGGCCCGGCCCCAACAGCTCCGGCACCCAGAACTGGCTGCTGGTCGGCTCCGACACCCGTGCCGAGGTCGGCACCACCGGCGAGGGCGCGCGGGTCTGGAAGCCGGGCGGCCAGCGGTCCGACACGATCATGCTGCTGCACCTGCCGGCCGACCGCAGCAAGGCGTACGTGGTCTCGTTCCCCCGGGACTCCTGGGTGCAGATCCCCGGGTACGGGCCGCAGAAGATCAACGCGGCGTTCTCGTTCGGCGGCCCGCCGCTGCTGATCGAGACGGTGGAGAACCTGACCGGCATCCGGATCGACCACTTCGGGGCGATCGACTTCAACGGCTTCAAGTCGATGACCGACGCGCTCGGCGGCGTCGAGGTCAACATCGACAAGAGCGTGTACGACACCGCCAACAAGGTGCGCTGGGAGGCCGGCCGGCAGAAGCTGGACGGCGAGAAGGCGCTGCTGTTCGTCCGGCAGCGCTACAACCTGCCGAACGGCGACTTCGACCGGATCAAGCGCCAGCAGGCGTTCCTGCGCGCGCTGGCGCAGAAGGCCGCCGACGGCGGCACCGTCAGCAACCCGCTGAAGCTGGACCGGTTCCTGTCGGCGTTCACCAAGTCGATCAGCGTGGACGACTCGGTCAGCGCCGGCAAGCTGCGCTCGCTCGCGCTCAGCCTGCGCGGCGTGCGGCCCGGGGACGTGCAGTTCCTGACCACGCCCAACCGGGGCAGCGCCCAGCGCGGGCGGCAGAGCGTGGTGCTGCTCGACAAGGCGAAGTCGGCGGCGCTGTTCGAGGCCGTGAAGACCGCCGAGGTCGACAAGTACGTCCAGCAGTACGGCGGCACGAACAAGGTCGGCACCGTTTCCTAATCTCCGGGGCATAACCTGAAGAAGCGGGACGGAGCCGTCCCGTACGGAGAAGGGGATGGAAGTGCTTCGTCAGGCCCTGCTGGCCGCCTCGCGCAGCGGCGGCGCACGCAAGCTCATGGAGACCGCCCCCCTGACCCGCGACGTCGTCCGCCGCTTCATCGCGGGCGAGACGATCGACGACGCGATGCGGGTCACCGGCGACCTCGCCGCCGAGGGGCTGCTGGTCAGCCTGGACGTGCTCGGCGAGGACGTCCAGGACGCCGGGCAGGCGGGCGCGACCGTCAAGCACTACGTCGAGCTGCTGGAGCGCATCGCGGAGTCCGGCCTCGGCCCGCGGGCGGAGGTGTCGCTGAAGCTCACCGCGATCGGCCAGGCGCTCGACGAGGACCTCACGCTGGAGAACGCCCGCCGCGTCTGCACGGCCGCGCGCTCGGCGAGCACCACGGTCACGATCGACATGGAGGAGCACGAGCGGGTCGACTCGACGCTGCGGATCCTGCACGAGCTGCGCCGCGACTTCCCCGACACGGGCGCGGTCGTCCAGGCGTACCTGCGGCGCGCCGAGGAGCACTGCGCCGAGCTGGCGTACGAGGGATCGCGCGTGCGGCTGTGCAAGGGCGCGTACGCGGCGCCGGAGTCGGTGGCGTTCACCGGCCGCACCGACATCGACAAGTCGTACGTGCGGTGCATGAAGGTCCTGATGGCAGGCAAGGGCTACCCGATGCTCGCCACGCACGATCCGCGCCTGGTCGACATCGCGGGCGCGCTCGCGGTGCTCAACGACCGCGGCACCGACAGCTTCGAGTACCAGATGCTGTACGGCATCCGCCCCCAGGAGCAGCGGCGGCTGGCCGCGCAGGGGGCGCGGATGCGGGTGTACGTCGCGTACGGCGACGAGTGGTACGGCTACTTCATGCGCCGCATGGCCGAACGCCCCCGCAACCTCGGCTTCTTCATGCGCTCGGTGGCCACCAAGTCCTGACGGCGGGCCCTGCCGCTAGGCTGGCGGCGTCGATGGATCCCCACGTCAAGGTGTACGAATGATCGCGATTCTGGGCGCCGGCAAGATGGGCGAGGCGCTGCTGTCCGGCGTGCTGCGGGCCGGGCGCCACCCGTCGGAGCTGAAGGCCACCGTGCGCCGCGAGGAGCACGGGACGCTGCTGCGCGAGCGGTACGGCATCGAGATCGTCCGCAACGAGGAGGCCGCGGCGACCGCGGACACGCTGATCCTGGCGGTCAAGCCGCAGGACATGGGCGTGCTGCTGGCCGAGGTCGGGCAGCGGGTGCGGCCGGGGACGCTGGTCGTCTCGATGGCGGCGGGGATCACCACGGGCTTCGTCGAGGAGCGGCTGCCGGACGGCGTCCCGGTCGTGCGGGTCATGTCGAACACGCCGGTGCACGTGGACGAGGCGATGAGCGTGATCTCGGCGGGCTCGCACGCCGGCGAGGAGCATCTGAAGCTGGCCGAGGAGCTGCTGTCGCCGGTCGGGAAGGTGCTGCGGCTGCCGGAGTCGCTCCAGGACGGCGCGACGGCGCTGTCGGGCAGCGGCCCGGCGTACTTCTACTACCTGGTCGAGGCGATGGTCGACGCGGGCATCCTGCTGGGGATGCCGCGGGCGGCCGCGCTGGAGATGGTGGTCCAGTCGGCGGTGGGCGCGGCGGTGATGCTGCGCGACTCGGGCGAGCACCCGGTGATGCTGCGCGAGGCGGTCACCTCGCCCGGCGGGACGACGATCGCGGCGATCCGCGAGCTGGAGCGGCACGGCGTGCGCGCCGCCGTGCTGGAGGCGATCGAGGCGGCCCGCAACCGGGGCCGGGAGTTGGCCGGCGGCTGATCCGCGGGTGGTACGGTCGCCCAAATGATCACGACTGAGAACGGTTGATCCGAATCGTGCGTTATGACCGTGATGTAGGTATGGGACTCCTGCTCCGCGTGCTCGTGTTCGCCGGCCTGGCCGCCGACGCCTACATCCACTGGACCTTCGCGCCCGACATGGCCTTCGTGGGCGAGGGCGGCGCCGTCACCGGCGACGTGCTGTTCCGCGCCCAGGCCGTCGTGGCGGCGCTGGCCGGGCTGCTCGTGCTGGCGTGGGCGCGCCGGTGGACGTACGCGATCGCGTTCCTGGTCGCGGCCAGCGCGTTCGGCGCCGTGATCCTCTACTACATGGTCGATCTCGGGACGCTCGGCCCGATCCCCGACATGTACGACCCCGCCTGGTACGCCGAGAAGACGATCAGCTCGATCGGCGAGGCCGTCGCGGCCCTCGCCGCCGTGGCCGGCATGCTCACGGCGGGCCGCGGGCGCACGGACGGCACCCCGTCCGAGGAAGGGCCCGTACAGCGGCAGCGCACCTGAGAGCGGGCGCCGGGTTGGCGAGGCAGCTCCGCACGGCCACGGCTCAGGGCCAGGCGACCGTGCGGAGATGCCTCAAGTCCGCGGGCCGGAAGGACTCAGGCCGCCTCGGTGCCGGCGGGATCGGCGGCCACCGCGGAACGGATGAAGCGGCTCGTCTCGCGCATCGCGGCATCGGCCTCCGGCAGGACGCGGTTCAGGATCTGGAAGACGTGCATCTGGCCCTTCCATACCTGTAGTTCGCAGTCCGCGCCCGCGTCGTTCAGGGCCCGGGCCAGTTCCTCGGCCTCCGGGCGCAGCACCTCGGCCCCGCCGACCTGGATGAGGAACGGGGGCGTGTCCGTCCAGGGGCAGGCGAGCAGGGCCAGCCGCGGGTCGTCGAATCCGGCCGGCCCCACTACGAGGCGGGCGACCCGGCGCGCCGAGCGGGCGCTGATGTACGGGTCGCGGGCGCGCCGCTGCGCCTGGATGGAGAGTTCGCAGGTCAGATCGACCCAGGGGGAGAACAGCACGGTCCCGGCCGGGCGGGGCAGGCCGGTCCGGCAGATCTCGGCGGTCAGCGATGCCGCCAGGTGGCCGCCCGCCGAGTCGCCCGCGATCACGATGCCGGCGGCCGGGACGCCGCGGTCCAGCAGCCAGCGGTAGGCGTCCAGGGCGTCCTCCAGCGGCGCCGGGAAGCAGTGCTCGGGCGCCAGCCGGTAGCGGGGCGCGAAGACCGGCAGGCCCGTGTCCAGCGCCAGCCGCGCGGTGATCGAGCGGTGCGTGCGGGGCGAGCAGAACACGTACCCGCCGCCGTGCAGGTAGAGCACGGCGCCGCGCGGCCCGGCGGACGCGGCGCTCCCGCCACTCCCGGCGTTCTCGGCGTTCCCGCCGTCCTCGGCGTCGCGCGTCACGATCCACTCGCCGCGGACGGAGCGCCGCCTGCGGCCCGACTCGACCCGCGGGTCGATCACCTGCCGGACCTTGACCCGCTGGTTCGGGCGCAGCAGCAGCGAGGCCGCGTCGACCGTGGAGCGCGCCGTGCGGATGCCGCGCGCGTGCCCCGGCACGCGGTGGACGAACGGCCGCATCCCCATCCGGATCGCTCCCGCGACCATCCGGCTCCGGACGCTCGGCATCCCGTCGAACGCGGCGTCGTAGCCGGTTTCATGGCCGGTTCCAGGGCCGGCTCCGTGGCCGGTTCCGTGGCCGCCGCCGGCCGGATCCGGTTCCGCGCTCCTCGGCAGGGGCATGACCACTTCCGCCGAGCGGGCGACCGGGTGATGCGCTTCCATCGACCCCCCTGTGTTCCGAGGCTCGCAATGTTTCGTGCGTATTTCATGGATGCCCGTTTTTTGCCGGTAGTTCACCTGACAACTTCGTAACGGGGCGGTTCGGCGGACGGCACGGGGCTCCGGCCGGGTCCGGCCGGTATGTCCGCGTATCAGATGATGTGATCCAGGACACGGCCACCACCTGGGCGGGGACGGTAGCGTGAGCCCCATGAGCAGTCCCCCATCGCCCGCGTCGTTCGAGGACTGCGGGCTGCAGATCCTGTGGGACGACCGGCTCATCTCCTACGATTTCGGCCCCGGCCACCCCATGAACCCGGTACGGGTCGAGCTGACCATGGCCCTGGCCCGCGAGTACGGCCTCCTGGAGCGCCCCAACGTCCGGGTCGAGAAGTTCGAGGCGGCCGGCGACGGCCTGCTCGGGCTGGTGCACGGCGAGGCGTACATCGCGGCCGTGAAGCACGCCGGGGCGACGGGCCTGCCGGAGCAGCGGTACGGCCTCGGCAACACCGACAACCCGGTCTTCCTGGGCATGCACGACGCGTCCGCGCTGGTGGCGGGGGCCTCGGTGGCCGGCGCCCGGGCGGTCTGGACGGGCGAGGCCGAGCACGCCGCCAACATCTCCGGCGGCCTGCACCACGCGCTCCGCGACGCGGCCAGCGGCTTCTGCGTCTACAACGACCCGGCCGTCGCGATCGCCTGGCTCCTGGAGAACGGCGCCGAGCGCGTCGCGTACGTCGACATCGACGTCCACCACGGCGACGGCGTCCAGGCGGCCTTCTACGACGACCCGCGGGTGCTGACGGTCAGCCTGCACGAGACACCGCGCACGCTGTTCCCGGGGACCGGCTTCCCCAACGAGACCGGCGGGCCCGGCGCCGAGGGCACCGCCGTGAACGTGGCGCTGCCGCCCGGCACCGGCGACGCGGCCTGGCTGCGCGCGTTCGACGCGGTGGTGCCGCGGGTGCTGGAGGCGTTCCGGCCGCAGGTGCTGGTCAGCCAGCACGGCTGCGACGCGCACGCCCTCGACCCGCTCGCGCACCTGATCCTGACCCTGGACGGCCAGCGCACCGCCTACTCCTGGCTGCACCGCCTCGCGCACCGCCACGCGGGCGGGAAGTGGCTGGTCACCGGCGGGGGCGGCTACGAGCTCGTCCAGGTGGTCCCGCGGGCCTGGACGCACCTGCTGGCCGAGGCGGCGGGCGCCCCGATCGACCCGGAGACACCGTGCCCGGAGGAGTGGCGCGAGTTCGTACGGCGGCGGACCGAGGAGATCGCACCGCGCCGGATGACCGATGGCAGGAGCGTGGTGGAGGTCATGACGTGGGAGAGCGGCTTCGACCCGGACAACCCGGTCGACCAGGCGGTGCTGGCGACCCGGCGGGCGGTGTTCCCGGAGCACGGCCTCGACCCGATGATGGACCTCTGATGGCGCCGGACGCCGCGGCGGCGGTCCCCACCCGCGAGGAGCTGCGCGAGCAGCTGGTCCGCACGATGATCGCCGGCGACGTGGCCACGCCCCGCCAGAACAACCTCCTGCACTACAGGCGGATGGCGGCGCGGAACCCGTACTACCAGTTCGGCCTGGACCTCAAGCCCTCCTGGACGGAGCGCGAGGTGCTGTCGATGATGGTCGAGCGCTGCGGCGTCGACCCCGACCCGATGCACCTGTACGGCGACGACACCATCGACCCCGACATCACCATCGACATGCTGGAGGCGATGGGCGACCGCATCGGCCGCGCGGCGCGCGCGCGGGAGAAGGTCGTGCTCGCCACCGGGCATCCGGCCACGCTGACCCCCGTCTACCAGGCGGTCGCCGCCGCGCTGCGCGCCGCGGGCTGCCCGATCCTCACCCCGGCGGCGGGCTGGGCGTACGAGGTCGACACCGGCTACCACGACACCGAGCGGCGGTGGATCGTGTACGCGCCCGAGGGCGTGGCGATGCTGGAGGGGGAGGAGGGGCGCACGCACCACACCCACGACCCCTTCCCGATGGAGGCGATGCTCCGCGAGCTCGCAGCCGAATCAACAGATTGGCCGGATCTGGCCATCGCGGACCACGGCTGGGCCGGGGCGGCCGGCCAGGCCGGGATCGACACCGTCGGATTCGCGGACTGTAACGACCCCGCCCTGTTCGCGGGCGCCGCGGAGGGCAAGATCGACGTGGTGGTCCCGCTGGACGACGGGATATCGCCGCACCACTACGGACCGATGACGGCCTACCTGCTCAGCCGGGCCGGTCTCGGCTGAGCGCAGAGGTTTGTCCCGGTCTGTCACTGAATGTTATGGAACGTCCGTACCGTGGCCGCCGTGTGCTCGCGAAGCCCCTGGCGACGCCTGAGTCGCAGGTCATCGCCTGATCTGGGTTGACAACCGGTCGTCGCGCTACGCCACGTACCGTCAAGCCCCACGCTGCGTGCCCGTACGGCGGGTTCCCGTCGAAAGCACACTGTGGCCCTTCAGACAGGTCGGGATACGCAAATGGGTGGAACTCCCCTCTTGCGACTACCGATACACGATTTACGCTGGGGGAAGTACACGTGCGTGATCAAAGTCACCCAAAGGGCCGGTGCGCGGCACGTGTGGAAGAGGGCGTCCGATGAGCTCAGGCGAGCGACCTCTGAGTGAGGTCAGGTTCCTGACCGTGGCCGAAGTGGCGGCGGTGATGCGGGTGTCCAAGATGACCGTCTATCGCCTCGTCCACTCAGGCGAACTGCCCGCGATCCGCGTGGGCCGTTCGTTCCGGGTACCCGAGCAGGCCGTTCACGACTATCTGCGCGAAGCGTTCATCGAAGCCGGATAACGGGGTACTGCGGGGCCATGACCCATGACCTCGCCGCGACACTCGGCGTCCGGCCGTGCAGGGGGCGTCCGCGCGGAGCACGCGATCCGCGCGGGGAGCTGGGGAACGAGAGAGGACGAGGACCGGTCGGCGGCCGTCTTGCGGCCGTTCGCGGTGTCCGGGGAGCCGGGGGCATCTCCGATGTCCGCGGCACCCTGGGCACCGGAAAGGGCGCCGTCCGGGAGGCGGCGCGCGCCTTAGCGGCGGCCGGGGGCCTGACCGCGACCAATGCAGCGGTACGCTGGGGCCCCGGCCCGTGCGCGTTCATGAAGAGCCGCACGGCCGACTCCTGTCGACACCCGATACGCCGAGCGAGGTCCCGTGGGCTCTGTCATCAAAAAGCGCCGCAAGCGGATGGCCAAGAAGAAGCACCGCAAGCTGCTGAAGAAGACGCGCATCCAGCGGCGCAACAAGAAGTAAACACACCGGCCACTCAGCCGTAAGGGGTGGGGCGCACAGTGTCTTCCATGCCCTCCGCTGCGGCCCGTGTCGTCCTCGTCACGGGCGTGTCCCGTTTCCTGGGGGCCCGGGTCGCCAACACCCTGCAGGCCGACCCGGGCATCGAACGGGTCATCGGCGTGGACACGGTCCCACCCACGACGCCGCTCGGCCGCACCGAGTTCGTGCGCGTCGACATCCGCACGCCGAGCATCGCGAAGGTCATCTCCTCCGCCGAGGTCGACACGGTCGTCCACCTGAACCTGGTGACGTCGCCGTCGGTACCGCGGTCGAAGGTGAAGGAATTCAACGTCATCGGCACCATGCAGCTTCTCGCTGCCTGCCAGCGGTCGCCGGACACGCGCAAGCTCGTCGTGCGCTCCTCGGCCGCCGTGTACGGGTCCTCGCCGATGGACCCGGCGGTGTTCGGGGAGGACGACGAGCCCGTCGAGCCGCCCACGTCCGGGTACGCCAAGGACGCGTGCGAGGTCGAGGGCTTCGTCCGCGGGCTGTGCCGGCGCCGCTCCGACCTGACGGTCTCGGTGCTGCGGTTCGCCAACTTCCTGGGGCCGGGGGTCGACTCCCCGCTGACCCGCTACCTGCGGATGCCCGTCGTCCCGACGGTGCTGGGGTTCGACCCCCGGCTGCAGTTCGTCCATGAGGACGACGGGGTCGAGGTGCTGCGCCGGATGACGGTCGAGGACCACCCCGGCACGTTCAACGTCGCGGGCGACGGCGTCCTGCTGCTCTCGCAGGCGCTGCGCCGGGCGGGCCGCTCGTACGTCCCGCTGCCGTCCCCCTCCATCTCCGTCGCCGGAGACATGGGCCGCCGTTTCGCGGGTATGTCGGGCTTCTCGCCGGAACTGCTGCGCTGGCTGACGTACGGCCGCGTGCTGGACACCGGCCGGCTCGTCGGGGAGCTGTCCTGGCGGCCCAAGTACACGACGGAGGCGGCGTTCGCGGACTTCCTCTCGGCCCAGGTGCCGGACCGCGGAGTCCCCCTCCGGATCATCGAACGGCTGATCGGTCGGAGGGGCACATGATGAACGCGCGGGAGGAGTACGACGAGGGCGCGCGCGTCATCCCCCTGAAGACGGCGCGGCCCGCCCCCGAGCCGTCCGGGTTCGAACGCAGGCTGGCGTCCGGCCTGGCGTTCCTGCGGCGCCGCATCGCGGGCGAGTACGAGGTCGACGAGTTCGGCTTCGACACCGAGTTCAACGACTCGGTCCTGCTGCCGCTGGCCCGCGCGTTCTACGAGCACTGGTTCCGCGTCGAGCTGTCCGGCCTGGAGAACATCCCCGCCGAGGGCGGCGCCCTGATCGTCGCGAACCACTCCGGCACCCTCCCGCTCGACGGCATCATGCTGACGGTCGCCACGCACGACCACGCGCACCGCGACCTGCGCCTCCTCGGCGCCGACCTGATCTATCAGGTCCCGCTGCTGGGCCACCTGTCCCGCAAGGCCGGCCACACCCTCGCCTGCCACGCCGACGCCGGCCGCCTCCTCGACAAGGGCGAGCTCGTCGGCGTCTTCCCGGAGGGCTTCAAGGGCGTCGGGAAGCCGTTCAGCGAGCGGTACCGCCTCCAGCGCTTCGGCCGCGGCGGCTTCGTCGGCACCGCGCTGCGCTCCAACGTCCCGATCATCCCGTGCGCCATCGTCGGCGCCGAGGAGATCTACCCCAAGATCGCCGACCTGCGCCCCCTCGCCCGGCTGCTGGGCCTCCCGTACTTCCCCGTCACCCCCACCTGGCCCCTGCTCGGCCCGGCCGGCCTGCTGCCGCTGCCGTCCAAGTGGATGATCCAGTTCGGTGAGCCGATGCCGCTGGAGGAGTACGACGCCGCCTCCGCCGAAGACCCCATGACCGTCTTCGACATCACCGACCACGTCCGCGAGACCGTCCAGCAGATGCTGTACGACACCCTCCTCCGCCGCGGCCCCGCCTTCTTCTGAGCCGCGCCGCCGGGGAATCGCGCTTGCCGTGATCGCCCGGATTCCGGAAGTGTGTTCCCCATGGAGCCGCTGGCCGAGAGCGATCCCGACGCGATCGGCTCGTACCGGCTGGTCGCCAGGCTGGGCGCGGGCGGCATGGGGCGGGTCTACCTGGCCCGCTCGCTCAGCGGCCGGCTGCTCGCGCTCAAGACGATCCTGTCCGTACGGGCCGACGATCCCCGGTTCCGCGCCCGGTTCCGCCGGGAGGTGGAGGCGGCCAAGGCGGTGAGCGGCTTGTTCACCGCTCCGGTGGTGGCCGCCGATCCGGACGCCGAGCCGCCGTGGCTGGCCACCGCCTACGTGCCCGGCCCGAGCCTGTCCGCCGCGGTGCGGCGGCACGGGCCGTTGCCGGTGGAGGCGTCGCTCGCCCTCGCCGCCGGCCTGGCCGAGGCCCTGCTGGCGGTGCACGCCGCCGGGCTGGTGCACCGCGACCTCAAGCCCTCGAACGTGCTGCTGGCCGCCGACGGTCCCCGCGTCATCGACTTCGGCATTGTGCACACCCTGGAGCACAGCCGGATTACGGCGGGCATCGTCGGCACGCCGGGCTACATGTCGCCCGAGCAGGCCGCCGACGGGGACGGTGAGCCGCTGGGGCCGGTGAGCGACGTGTTCTCCCTGGGGGCCACCCTCTACTTCGCCGCGACCGGACGCCCTCCGTTCGGCACCGGCAGCCCGGCCGTGGTGCTGTACCGCGTCGTCCACGACACCCCCGACATGGGCCCCGTACCGCCCCGGCTGCGCGACCTGGTCTCCCGCTGCATGGCCAAGGACCCCGGCGAGCGCCCGTCACCGCGGGAGATCCTGGCGCTGGTCGGCCCCGCGCTGCCCGGCGGGCACGGCTGGCTCGGCGCACCGCACGACACGATGATCGAGGAGTACGCCCCGGAACCATCGCCGTCCCCACCCGCCGCTGAAACGCGTCCCGCGCCCGCGCCATCGGACGATCCGCCCCGGTCGCCCCCGATCCCGCAGCAGCGTCGGCGGCCGCCTCCGCCGGTGCCACCCGGCCGGTGGGCCCGCGCGGTCAGGACGGCCGTCCTCTCCCTGCTCGCCCTGGGCCTGATCACGACCTTCGCCGTCCAGTGCGTGCCGCGGTCCGGCGACGAGAACGGCCGCCCGGGGAACGCGCGCGCCCCCGCCGGTTTCCGGCCCTGGTCCGCCGAGGTCGGGGTGACCAGGCCGCTGGTGGCCAACGGGCTCGTCTACGGCCGCGACACCGCCTACGACGCGCTGACCGGCCGGGTGCGCTGGAGGTACGGCGGTGAGGTGCTGGGGGTGGTCGGCTCGACGCTGCTGCTCTACCGCGACGGAGCCGTTCACGCCGGCGACGCGGTCACCGGCGCGCAACGCTGGCAGAAGGCGGACGACCGCTGGTCATGCCCGCCCGACCGGCTCGCGGGTGGATCGATCATCGCCGCCTACGGGTACGGCAAGGGCGACACCCAGCAGGAGGAACGGCTGCGCGGGATCGACCCGGCGTCCGGACGCACGCTCTGGTCGCGTTCCGTGGACGGGGACGGCTGCCCGACCGTGACGGGCGGCCGGGCGTACGTGCAGACCTCCAGGCGGCTGACCAGCGTCGACGGCGAGTCGGGGCGCGTCTGGACGGAGTCCGTCCGCTCGGACCGGTCCCTGCGCCTTCTGGCGGCCGACGACACCACCGCCTTCGTCCTCGACGAACCGTTGACCGACGTCCAGCAGAGCTCGCGCCACATTCGCGCATTCGCCGCCGGCACCGGCGAGCAGCGCTGGTCGGTGCCCCTGGACGGCCTGGTCGGGATCGTGACCTTCACCTCCTCGGCCCTGCTCGTCACCCACAAGGCGAGCACCCTGGCCCTGGCCAAGAAGGACGGGGCCCGGCTCTGGCAAGGGTCGTGGACCGTCGGCGGGACCTGGACCGTCGGCGGGCGGCTGCCGTTCCCGACGGGCGACATCGCGCTCACCGAGAACAAGCTGATCGGCGTCGAGGCCCACGACCTCGCCGCCAGGAGGCCGCTGTGGGATTGGGAACGCGAGCCCCGCCCGAAGGTCCTGGCCGCCGACCGCCACGTGGTGGCCATCAGATCGTCGGAGTCCAACTTCCTGAACCTGCTGGAGGACGACTACCTGACCGTCCTCGATCTGCGGACCGGCAGGCAGATCTGGCGCAGGGAGACCGCCGTCGATCACGCCGTGCTGGCGGCCGGCGTCCTCTACACCGTCCGGGAGGGACGGCTCACCGCGATCGAGGCCGCGACCGGCGCCGGCTCCTGACCGCACCCCGGGCAAGATCGGTTAGCGTTGCCGCCATGACCTCGACGACGTTCAAGATCGGCGGAGACCTCTCCGTACGGCGGCTCGGCTTCGGCGCCATGCACCTGCCCGCCGAACCCGCGCCCGCCCGCGAGAACGCCGTCGCGATCGCCCGCCGCGCCGTCGAACTGGGCGTCACGCTGATCGACACCGCCTACATGTACGGCTGGGGCGCCAACGAGGAGATCCTCGCCGAGGCCCTGCACCCGTACCCGGACGACCTCCTGGTCACCACCAAGGTCGGCATCGACAACCCCGGCGGCGAGTGGGCGCAGAACGCCCGCCCGGCCGCGCTGCGCACCCAGGTCGACAGCGCCCTCCGCCGCCTCCGCGTGGACCGCATCGGCCTGGTCCAGCTCCACCGCATCGACCCGGCCGTTCCCCTCGCCGACCAACTCGGGGCCCTCGGCGAGATCCAGGCCGCAGGCAAGATCGGCCACATCGGCCTGTCCGAGATCACCGTCGATGAACTCGCCCGCGCCCGCGAGATCATCGACGTCGCCAGCGTCCAGAACCGCTACAACCTCCTGGACCGCGAACACGAGCCCGTACTGAAGGCCTGCGAGGACGCGGGCATCGCGTTCCTCCCCTGGCGCCCCGTTGCCTGGGGCAAGTCAGGCGAACAGTCCGAGATCGCCACCATGGCGTCCGAACTGGACGCCACCCCCACCCAGCTCGTGCTCGCCTGGCTCCTGGACCACTCCCCGGTGATGCTCCCGATCCCGGGCACCGCCAACCTGGCCCACCTAGAGGAAAACGTCGCCGCCGCCGGCCTGGAGCTCTCCCAGGACCACCGCGCACGTCTCGACGGTCTCGCCGAAAAGGCATAGGCGGGCGGGTGGCGCGAGGAACGACACATCCAGGCGGTGGCGCGGTCACCTTCGCGGGGCCCGGTTCGTCATGGCTGCGACGTCGTCTGTGAGGGGTCTGTGACCATGGATTCATCCGATTTTCTGGCCGTCCGGTTCGAGGAGCACCGTCCTCATCTCAAGGCGGTCGCGTACCGCATGCTCGGTTCGCTGGCCGAGGCCGACGACGCGATCCAGGAGGCCTGGCTGCGGCTGGCCCGGTCCGACGACCGGGAGATCGACAACCTCGGCGGGTGGCTGACCACCGTGGTCGGGCGGGTCTGCCTGGACATGCTCCGGGCGCGCAGGCGCCGGGGCGAGGAGTCTCTGGAGGAGCGGCTGCCCGATCCGGTCGTCAGCCGGGAGGGCCAGGGCGACCCCGAGCAGCAGGCGCTGATGGCCGACTCGGTCGGGCTGGCGCTGCTGGTGGTGCTGGAGTCGCTCACCCCGGCGGAACGGCTGGCGTTCGTGCTGCACGACATGTTCGGGCTGCCGTTCGAGGAGATCGCGCCGATCGTCGACCGCACGCCCGCGACGGCCAAGAAGCTGGCCAGCCGGGCGCGGCAGCGGGTCCGCGGCGCGAGCCCGCCGCCGGACCCGGACCCGGCGGGCCAGCGCCGGGTGGTGGACGCCTTCCTGACCGCCGCCCGCGGGGGCGACTTCGACGGACTGCTGGCCCTGCTCGACCCGGACGTCGTGCTGCGCGCGGACGGCGGCGTGCTCGCCGGCGGGCTGCGGGTCCTCCGCGGCGCCGAGGCCGTGGCCGGGCAGGCCGCCACGTTCCAGCGCATGGCCACCGCGGCCACCACGAGCCCCGCCCTGGTCAACGGCGTGGCCGGCCTGGTGAACACCATCGACGGGAAGCCGTTCTCGGTCATGAGCTTCACCGTCGCGGGCGGCCGCATCGCCGCCATCGACATCCTGGCCGACCCCGAGCGGCTGGCCCGGCTCGACCTCGGCTCCGCCGCGGACTGATCCCCTCTTCCGGCCCCCTTTCCGACGGCTCCGGCCACCGGAAAGGGGGCCGTCGCATGTTCTGGGCCGTACGCGCGAAAAAGATTCCGAAGAAATCCGCTCCGGCCGGTCACCTTCCCCCGATCGGGGTCGTCAGTGCAATGAACGAGCCGATCAGGCGGGCGCGAAAAAGCCCGCACACCGAAGGGACATTTCCATGAACGCGACTCTGGACGACGCCGGCACCTCCCGCTTCTCCGACCCGCAGCGGCTGGTGCCCGAGCTCGGTGATGCCGCCGCCGCGATGTTCAAGATCGTCGGGAACGGGGCGGTCGCGCGGAGCACGGTCGGGCTGGTGCATCTGCGG
>NZ_JBEZWH010000025.1:0-105071 GCF_040703975.1 Spirillospora sp. NPDC029432 | reverse complement strand
CCCCCAACAGACTATTGGGTTGATAGGCCGGAAATGGAAGCGCCGTAAGGTGTGGAGTTGACCGGTACTAATAGGCCGAGCGACTTGACACACAACATAGACTTTCAGCAGGTCTGCTGCAGTGTTCGCGTCCCTGTGCGGTTCCCGGAGAACAAACGGGAACCCGCTTAAAAGTTGAATATCGAGCCTTGACGGTTCGGACGAGTCTTGCCACATCCCGGTTCTTTGGGGTGTGTGCGTGGGTCGTTCGGTGGTTATGGCGAAGGGGAAACACCCGGTCCCATCCCGAACCCGGAAGTTAAGCCCTTCAGCGCCGATGGTACTGCATGGGAGACTGTGTGGGAGAGTAGGACACCGCCGGACATTTATTAGGGGAAGGCCCCGCCAGTGATGGCGGGGCCTTCTTCATTTCTGCGCCTCTGTATGTGGGGCGGTTTCCTCGGGGGCCGCCCGAGTCTTCTCCGCGGCGCCGGAGCGGGCTACACCGTCCACTGCCACGCAGATCCCGAAGACGCGATCGTGGCTGGTCCAGCCGTTGATGCGGCCCCGGTTGTTGCTGATCTGCACCCTTCGCCTGGCGGTGTCGACGGACGACACGAGGTGCAGGTAGACCGTTCCGGCCACGCGGGCGAGGACGATGTCTCCGACCTCGACTTTCGCGGGGTCGACCGGAGCGACGGTCACGCGCTGGCGGCTGCGGATCAGCGGGGTCATCGAAGTGCCGGTGGGCCGGAACTCCACGGTGGTGCCGCCTGCGACCCTTTCCGCCATGGCATCTAATGGTCCCATCGGCTGAGCGTGGCAGACTCGCCCCGGTCGTTCCACTGACTTATGTCGCGCGGGCCCGCCAGTGAGGCTGATGGGGCGCTGGTCAACTGAAGTCGGCCTTGTGGTCGGCGGCCCACTGGGCGTAGGTACGGGGCGCACGGCCCGTGATCCGCTCGACGACGTCGTTGACGGTCGCCGGCTTCCCGACGGTCGCCTCCATCAGGTCGAAGAGCGCGTTGACGAAGTCGCCGTCCATGAACCGGCTCATCTGCTCCCGTACCGGGCCCGCGTCGAGCTCCTCGAAGCCGAGGCGGCGTCCCAGCGCCTCGCCCAGGAGCCGTACCTGTTCCGCCTGGGTCAGGGACTGGGGGCCGGTGAGGTCGTAGATCTTTCCGGTGTGCCCGTCCGTGGTGAGGGCCGCCGCGGCTACGGCGGCGACGTCCTGCTCGTGGATCGGTGCGCTGGTGGCTTCGCCGTACGGGGCCCGCACGATGTCGCCGCCCTTCAGCTGCATCGCCATGGACAGCGAGTTGATCGCGGGGAAGAAGATCCGCAGGAACGTCCACTCCGCCCCGGTCGCGCGTACGGCCTGCTCCACCTCGTGGTGGTACGCGGCGATCACGTCGGGCTGCTCCGCCGCGCCGTCGACGACCGCACCGGACGACAGGAACACGATCCGCCGCACGCCCGCCTCCGCGGCGGCCCGGAGCAGCGGGGCGGTGTCCATCCCGTACGGGAGGACCAGGAACATCCGGGTCACGCCGGCGAGTGCGGGGGCGAGCGTGGACGGCCGCGTGAGGTCGCCGCCGACCACCTCGGCCTCGGCGGGCAGCGCGGCCGATTCCGGCGTGCGCGAGAGGGCCCTGACCGGCTGCCCCGCGTCCACGAGGGCCTGAACGGTCTCGCGTCCGAAGTGCCCGGTGGCTCCGACGACAAGGATCATCTGGTTCTTCTCCCCTTCAGGTGTCCGGCGCCCGGCCCGGCCGCCGTCTCTCATGCCCTGAACGGTAGAAGCCCAAGAGGAAGGCTCCGTTCCTAATGGTGCGCGGACGCCGTGAATCCCGGTGCGGTACGCAGGCGGAAGCGGAGAGGGCTTTCCGTCACCGGAACGAGCTCACCCTCCCGGATCGGGCGGGTCGCGCCGGTGGCGGTCTCGACCGCGGTGGTCCCGGGCGGGGCGGGGGTGTCGGCCGTTCCGGTGTCGGTCCAGCGGATGATCGTGCCCTGGCCCGCCGGTTCGGAGTGGACGAACTCGCACTGCCAGACGTTCGCCGGCAGCCCGGCCGGAGTCCCGTGCCCGCAGGAGCGGACGCGGGCGTGCGCGAGCCACCGCTGGAGCCGTTCCACCGCCAGTGCGGCCCTGGTGGGGGCGCTGCCGGGCTCCTGGAGGACGACGGGGATCCGGGTGCTGCCCCAGTTGTAGAAGTACATCCTGCGGAGGTACAGCTCCGACCCCAGGATGCCGGTCAGGTAGAAGCGCATGGCGTGGTCGGCGGCCTTCGCCTCGTTCAGGCGCCGCTGGAGCGGGATGTCGTACGTGGTCCCGGTGCTCCAGAGCGGCGGGTGGACCCCGGCTGCGTGCATGGCGCGGTCGGCGGCGCGGAGGGGTTCGAGCATCGTCTCGGGCGGGTCGGTGGCCCGGCGCTGGTGCAGCTTGACGCCGGCGGCGTCGCAGTGCCGGTACCCGCCGAGTTCGGCGAAGCGGCGCAGGTAGTCGCGCCCGTGCCGGTCCCAGAGGCGTCCCATGCCGGGGCAGACGACGGTGGCCTCGGGATCGGCCGGGCGGATGGCGGCGGACGCGCGGCGGGTCAGCTCGACGAGCCGCTCGGGGCCGCGGGCGAAGAAGCGCGGATCGTTCCCCAGGGGCCAGATCTCGTAGGCGTCGATCCGGCCGCGGTAGCGCTCGGCGAGGGCCGTCACGAAGCGGTCCCACAGGCGGAGGTCGTCGGGTCCCGCGGCCCGGGATCCGTCGGCGTACGCCATTGCGGGCGCGGCGGGCGCGGCCCAGGCGGGCGTGCCGCCGATCACGAAGAGGCTGTCGAGGCCGCGGCGCTCGGCGGCGCCGATCTGGCGGTCGAGGGTCGTCCAGTCGAACTCCCCGCGCCGGGGTTCGAGGGACGCCCAGCGCGTCCCGCTGTCCCAGAACCGCACCGAGCCGACCTTGAACGTGGGCAGCATGCCGGTGTCCGAGTTGATCGTGACGCCGTACGACTCGGACGGTACGGGCCGCGGGTGGGTCGTCCAGACCCACCCGGGAGGCGAGGCGGCCGTCCGGGGGTCGGGTACGGAGGCCGTCGAGCCGGGTGAGGCGATGCCGGCCGCGCACGCGACCGCGATGGCCGCGGCGACGGCCCGCCGGGACAGGCCCGTCCTCCGTGGTCCCGGCCCGCCGGTGCGCACGGCGGGCTCCGGCGGCCGCGGCGGGGTCTCTTCTTGTGGCTCGGGCTCCGGTGGGTCGGGGGCCGGGGCGCCGGCGGTACGGTCCTCGGTCGCGGCCAGCCAGGCGGCGACGAGGGCGCGGCGGTCGTGGTCGTCGGCGCCGCAGGCGTCGGCTATGCGGGCGACGGTCTCGACGTTCGGGGGGACGACCTGGCCGGAGCAGTAGCGGTGCAGCGCGGACCGGCTGGTGAGCGAGCGGCGGCTGAGGTCCTCGTAGCTCCGGCCGCTGCGGCGCTTGAGGCCGCGCAGGAGCCCGGCGAAGTGAGCGATCTCCTCCGCGCTGCCCAACGCGTCCTCCGTATGTCGCGTCCCGCCCGCCGCGAGGATCATGGCACACGTCCCGGCGGCATCTCGAACACGCAGGTCAGGACGGGTGGGACGTCCCGCGTGTCCCGTTCCGCTCACGAACCGTTGCCGCGGGGTCGCGGCGCGTCCCATGGTGGAGACCGCCGGGAACGCGGAGCAGACGGGGCCGCGGATCCCGGTCACGGGCAAGCGCCCACGGGGGGCGACGCGAAGAACGGGGAACGGGGAGAGTTACACGTGAGGATCAGGACGATGGCGGGCGCGGCCGCGGCGGGAGCGGCACTCGCGACGGGGGCAGGGCTGCTCGCGGCGCCCGCGCAGGCGGCACCCGCCGAGCCGGCCCAGGCGGCGCAGCCGCGCGGGGACGCCGGGGCCCGCGGCAAGGACTGCAGCATCATCGGCTGCAGCGAGGTCGAGAACTTCTCCGGCCGCAAGGTGCGGATCGGCCGCGACTGGTGCGGGGCCGGCTCGAACGGGACGGTGAAGAACGGCACGACCGCCTGCGACGGGCACACCGGCTCGCATCCGGAGAAGTGGCTCCAGAAGGGCCACCACTCCGGGTGGGAGGGCTACTTCGCCGACACCGACACGTTCGGGATCATCAAGGGCTGCACGATGAAGGTGCAGTGGAACCGGGACGGCTCCGAGGGCGGCGACATGAAGACCTACAAGGCCTCGCGCCACAACCGGTGGGTGAAGGTCGCCGACAACTACGACGTCGACATCGAGTCCTACAAGTGCTGATGCCGGCGCGCTGAACTCGGTGGCCGGGCCCGTCCGGTATCGCGGGGAGCCGGACGGGCCCGGTCACCGGCCCTTCAGATGTCCTCGCCGGACTGGACGGCCTCGGCGTCGACGATCCGGTACGCGTACCCCTGCTCGGCCAGGAAGCGCTGGCGGTGGGCGGCGTAGTCCTGGTCGAGGGTGTCGCGGGCGACGACCGCGTAGAAGCGGGCGGTCCGGCCGGACGACTTGGGGCGCAGCAGGCGGCCGAGGCGCTGGGCCTCCTCCTGGCGGGAGCCGTACGCGCCGGAGACCTGGACGGCGACGCTCGCCTCGGGGAGGTCGATGGAGAAGTTGGCGACCTTGGAGACGACCAGGACGTCGATCTCGCCGGCGCGGAACGCGTTGAAGAGGCGTTCGCGCTCCTTGACGCGGGTCTCACCCTTGATGACGGGTGCGTTGAGGAGGTCGCCGAGCTCGTCGAGCTGGTCGATGTACTGGCCGATGACGAGGGTCTGCTCGCCGCGGTGGCGGTCGACGAGCGACTTGACGAGGCGGGTCTTGGTCTCGGTGGTGGCGCAGAAGCGGTAGCGCTCCTCGGGCTCGGCGGTGGCGTACGCGAGGCGCTCGGAGTCGGTGAGGGTGACGCGGACCTCGACGCAGTCGGCGGGGGCGATCCAGCCCTGGGACTCCATGTCCTTCCAGGGCGCGTCGTACCGCTTGGGGCCGATGAGGGAGAAGACGTCGCCCTCGCGGTCGTCCTCGCGGACGAGGGTGGCGGTGAGGCCGAGGCGGCGGCGGGCCTGGAGGTCCGCGGTCATCCGGAAGATCGGCGCGGGCAGCAGGTGGACCTCGTCGTAGACGACCAGGCCCCAGTCGCGGGCGTCGAAGAGCTCCAGGTGGGCGTAGGCGCCCTTCCGGCGGGTGGTCATGATCTGGTACGTGGCGATCGTGACCGGCCGGATCTCCTTCTTGGCGCCGGTGTACTCGCCGATCTCGTCCTCGGTGAGGGAGGTGCGGCGGAGGAGCTCCTGCTTCCACTGGTGGGCGGAGACGGTGTTGGTGACGAGGATGAGCGTGGTCGCCGCGGCGCGGGCCATGGCGGCGGCGCCGACGATGGTCTTGCCGGCGCCGCAGGGGAGGACGACGACGCCGGAGCCGCCGTGCCAGAACGCGTCGGCGGCGTCCCGCTGGTACGAGCGGAGCGTCCAGCCGTCCTCGGCGAGGGCGATCGGGTGGGCCTCGCCGTCGACGTAGCCGGCCTGGTCCTCGGCCGGCCAGCCGATCTTGAGGAGGGCCTGCTTGAGGGCGCCGCGCTCGGACGGGTGGACGGCGACGGTGTCGTCGCCGACGCGGTCGCCGAGCATGCCCTTGACCTTGCGGGAGCGCAGCACCTCTTCGAGAACGGACCGGTCGGAGGTGTGCATGACCAGGCCGTGCGTGGGGTGCTTCTCCAGGCGGAGGCGGCCGTAGCGGGCCATGGTGTCGGCGACGTCGACCAGGAGGGAGTGCGGCACGGGGTACCGGGAGAACTTCAGCAGCGTGTCGACGACCTGCTCGGCGTCGTGGCCGGCGGCGCGGGCGTTCCACAGGGCCAGCGGGGTGACCCGGTACGTGTGGATGTGCTCGGGCGCGCGTTCGAGCTCGGCGAACGGCGCGATCTCCTTGCGGCACTCGGCGGCGAGGATGTGGTCGACTTCGAGCAGCAGGGTCTTGTCGGACTGGACGATCAGCGGTCCGTCGGACACGAGAGGCAGCCCCCATCAGGAGTCGTGGCAGGCCCGTTCAGAAGGTGCACGGTATCGCGGCGGGACGGGCGCTTCCCTTACCAACGCCCGGAAGGCGGCGCGTCTTCCCGCGCTGGATCGGTCAGATGCCGCTGGTGTCGTAGTAGTCGGGCGTGCGGGCGTCGATGACGGCCGCCACGATGATCGCGGCGAGGTAGACGAACATCGCGGCACCGAAGATCACCCAGCTCCACATGGTGAGGGAGCGGGCCGAGCGCGGGTCGGTCTTGTGGCGGTTGAGCGCCATGGCGGAGGTCACGATGCCGGGGATGGCGAGGATGTTGCAGCACATGGCGGTGGCGACGCTGGTGCAGACCAGGGCGGCGATCGTTGATCCGGGGGCGCCGCCGCCGGAGTTGGGCACGCCGGGCGGGCCGTAGCCGTAGCCGGGGCCCTGGCCGCCGTAGCCGCCGTAGCCCTGGTTCGGGTCGTTCCAGCCCTGGTTGTACGGGTCGTTCCAGCCGGGTCCGCTCATGGGCCACCTCCCCGTCGACGCCCCTGAAGACTTGGACTTTGCAGGCTATCGGTTGGTTCGACCGGATATGTGATCATTCATCGCCGAGTTCGGCGACGCCCGTGATGCGGTGCAGGGCGAACCGCTGGACGGCGGCCCTGGTGGCGTCGTACCCGGTGAGGAAGCCGCCCTCCACCCGCACCGGCTCCACGATCCGGCTGGACGAGCGGCCCTGCTGGTCCAGGTACCCGATCCAGACCCGCACGCCCCGCGTCACGGCCTCGCGGAGGCGGTCGACGGTCGCGGCGGCCGGGGAGCGGGGCGGCTCGCCGGTGCGCAGCCGGGCCTGCTCGGCGCCGTGCCGGGCGGCCTCGTCGCCGGCCCGCAGCGCCCGCACGGCCGCGGCGATCATCGAGTCGTCGGCGGGCTCGCCGCCGGGCCGGACCCGGACGATCTCCGCGGTCGGCGGCGGATCGGCGCGCAGCACGTCCGGCCGGGTCACGATGATCCCGCCGCCGGGCGACTCGGCGACCGGCGCCAGCCCCATTTGCCGCAGCGCCTCCAGCAGCTCCGCCCGGTCCAGGCCGGACGCCAGCACGGTCGGCGCCAGCCGGTGCAGGCGCAGCGCGCCGGAGCGCCGGTCGGCGAGGATCTCGTCGAGGGTGGCGGGCGAGTCGGTCCGGACGTACGAGCTGAGCGCCCCCACCCGCAGGTGCCCGTGCCGGCGCGCGACGTCCTCGATCAGGTACGTGAGCGGCTGCGGCAGCGGCGTCGCCGAGTGCCGCGCCAGCAGCTCGGTCACCTCGGAGGCGGTACGGCCCGCGTCCAGGGCCCGCCGGACCGACGCGGGGGTGAAGCGGTAGACGGTGGCGCCGCCGGTGGACTCGACCTCGGCGGCCAGCGCCAGCTCCCGCGCGAGCTCGGTGACCAGCGGGCCGGGGGCGACGGCGGTCAGGTCGGCCTGGATGAGGATCCGGTCGACGGGCGCGGGCAGGTGCTTCTCCAGGCCGGGCTCGGGGTCGCCGCCCTCCGCGAGGTCCCGGGCGTACGGGACGAGCTGCCCGAAGCCGGTCAGCCCGAGCGCGGCGGCCTCCCGCAGCGTCCAGCCGACCATCCGGTCGCGCAGCGGCCCGGCGCGGCGCGGATGCCGCCAGGCCAGCCGGGCCCGGACGGCCTCGGCGTCGACCGCCAGCCCCGGCTCGGCGTCGGCGAGGACGGCCAGCACCGCGGCCCGGGTCGCGGGCGCGCTCGTCCGCACCACCGCCTCGCTCAGCGCGTTGATCAGCCGGTCCCGGTCGTCGCGCTCCCCGGCCAGGCCGGGCGCGCGGTCGGTCTTCAGCCAGCCGCGGGCCAGCTCGGTCCAGCGGCCGGCGGTGTCGCGCATGAGCCACAGGTCGTACGCGGGCGTGGGCAGCCACTCGCCGTCCAGGTCGCCGCTGCGGGTCAGCAGCCCGGCGGCGTACGCGACCTCCGCGAGCAGCGCCGCCTGCCACTCGTCCACGTCCAGCAGCGTCGCGGCACCGCGCAGCTCGCGCACCGCCAGGCCGCCGCTGCGCAGGACGGGCGGCGGGTCGGTGCCCCAGCGCTCCAGCAGCTCCTCGGTGAGCCGGACGGCGGTGAACGCCTCCCCGGCGGCCGTCCGCACCGCCAGGTCGGCCGTCCCGATCCCCTCGGTGCGCCCCGTCAGGGCCGGCGGCCGGGCGGGCACGTCGCGGAAGAGACGGCCGCGGCGCAGGTGGAGGGCGACCTCGCGGGGGAGGGCGACGGTGCGGTCGTCCTCGGCGGCCAGCAGGCCGCGCGCGAGGAGCCGTTCGACGGGCGTGGCGGCGGTGCCGACCCGTACCGGGCGGCGGGCGTCGGCGACGCGGCCGACGGGCGGGCCCCAGGCGAGCTGTTCGAGCGCGGTCCTGGCCTCCGGGCCGGCGTCCTCGATCAGCGGCTCCGGCTCGGCGAGCGCGGCGGCGAGGCGTTCCAGGAGGAGTCCGGTGTCGGGGAAGCCGCGCGGCTCCGCGCCCTCCAGATCGGTGACCAGCGCGGTGAGCCGTTCGGTGGTGTAGCCGGCGAACGCCTCCTGCACGGGTGGGCCCAGCCCCGCCGGGTGCGGGAGGCCCTGGCGGACGCCCGGGGCGACGTTGTACGACCCGTTCCCCCAGATCAGCGCGTACCGGCCGAGGTGCTCGACGGCCTCCGCCACCTCGCCGGGCGACGCGCCGACGGCCTCGGCCAGCGCCTTCGGCGGCAGCGGCCGGGGCAGGACGAGCAGCGCCTCCAGGACGGCCAGCGTGAAGCGGTCGAGGCGGTCCAGGGCGCGGGAGACGGCGGCCGGGGTGGCGGCGCGGGTGGCGAGGGCGGTCAGGTCGGCGGGGACGGGCGTGACCAGTTCCGGCCGCGCGGACAGCAGGTCGCGCAACGCCCCGTCATCGCGTGCGCGCAGCCAGTCCGCGAACGTTTCCATCCCTCTCCCAACCTCACGGGCGATCGCGTGTGTTCCATCGGACGCACCCTTCAGCGTAAGAGCCGTAGGCGTACCCGATGCGAGGTGGGCTAACTGATCCGTCCGGGGTCAGGTGGCGGGCGCGCGGTCCAGGTGGAGCAGGCCGAGGCCCAGCCGGGCCCAGCTCGCGACGAAGCGGTCCTCGTCGATCCGGGACGGCGGCTCGTACATCGACTCGTTGGCCAGCCAGTAGTTGACGACCGCGCCGCCGAGGATCGAGGCGATCGCGGGCCAGTCCTCGTCCACGCCCTGGAACTCGGGCTGCTCCGAGAGCCAGGTCGCGATGCCGTCGTACAGCGGGTTGACGATCCCCTCGCGCATCTCGGCCACCAGGTTGGGGAACTGGTCGAGGTCGCGGAACAGCACCCGGACCAGGTCCTGCTCCTCGCGCATCTTGGCCAGGCCCACCTGGCAGGTCATCCGGAGCCGGATCTCCAGCGGCCGTTCCTCGTAGGCGCCGGCGTGTTCGAGGACGTTGCTGATCTGCCGCCGGGTCCGCTCGATGTGCTCGCGGATGGCGGAGGCCAGCACCTCTTCCTTGGACCGGAAGTGGCGGTACAGGCCGCCGGCACCGGGCGACAGCCCGGCCGCGGCCTCGATCTCCGCGACCGAGGTCGCCGCGTAGCCGCGGTCGGCGAACAGCCGAAGCGACTCGCTCACGATCCGTTCGCGCGTGGATGTCGTCATGGTCGTGTGTTCCTCCGCAAGAACAGTAAGGCATGTTCGTCGGGGCTTCCGGGCCGTCGGCCCGGCGCGCCCGAATTCGTGATGCGTCTCGCACCCGGGTCCGGGCGACTAAAGTTCATGGCTCCGCGCCCCCAACGCCGGAGGGGGCGTCGCCGGAAGGGTTCGACGATGTTCGTATCGCCGCGGAAGGGGGGTCGCGGGGCCTTCCTGCCGGACGACTTCGTCGTTCCCACGCTGGTCGCCGGGCCGCGCTTCCGGATCCGCCCCATCACCGTGCACGACGTCGTGAAGGACTACGGCGCCGTCATGGGCAGCCTGGACCGGCTGGAGGGCCGCTTCGGGCCCGAGTGGGGGTGGCCGGACAGCGAGTTCACCTTCGAGCAGGCGCTGATCGACGTCGCGTGGCTGCAGAAGGAGGGGCAGCTGCGGCGCTCGTTCAGCTACGTGGTGATGACCCCGGACGAGGAGCGGCAGCTGGGCCGCATCCATGTCGCGCCCTGCGACGTCCCCGGCACCGAGAACTGCGACGCCGTGGTGGTGTTCTGGGTACGGGCCGATGAGGAGGACTCCAGCGTGGAGAAGGAGCTGGAGGAGTTCGTCCGGGAGTGGGTCACGACGGCGTGGCCGTTCGAGCGGGTCCGCTTCCCGGGCCGCGACCTGCGGGACGGCTGAAGCCCCGCGGGGCGGGCAGGGCGGGGCGGCCGGACGGCGGTCGCCGCCCGGCCGGACCTCGGCCGGGTCAGGCCAGCCGGCGGATCAGGCCGGTGACGATCCGGCCGGCGATCAGGTAGACCAGCGCGGCGAGCCCGTAGTTGACGGCGACCTCCACCTTGGGGTCGGCGGGCTTGAAGACGTCCTCGAACTGCCAGGCGAGGTTCGCGGCCCACTCGGCGGTGGTGCTGACCAGGTCGTTGCCGGTGTTGGCCTCGAAGGCCACGAACACGATGTGCACCGCGAGCACCGCCACCACCAGCGTGGTGATCACGGAGACGATCGCGGCCAGCGCCCTGGCCGCGCGCTTGCGGTACGCGGTGAGCGCGTCCCCGCCGGGCCGCGCCCGCCGGGAGCCGCGCCGGGGCGGGCCGCCGCCCGCGGTCGTGCTCGTGGCGGCATTCGGGCCGGCACTCGGGCCGGTCGCCGCCCCTTCCTGCGCGGGGGGCTTGTCGGGGGCTACGCGTTCGTCGGCCATTGCGCCCTCTCTCTCCGGGTCGGGCGGGGGACGGGACGGGACACTGGGACGGTTCGGGTGCTCCAGGGGGTCCGGGTGCTTGGCATTGCCGTGGTCCATTCAAGCCGCGCGTTTTCCCTGGCGGCAAGGTTCACGGCAGGGGGCCCGGGTATTTCGCCACCAGGCCCGCGCTCTCCTACTCGGATCCCGTCGCATCGCCACTACCAGGGGAGCGCGGGTTCGCGCACGCCCGGAGCCTTCCGGGCGCCCCGCCCTCCCGCGTGGCATAACCGCCATACACCCCCATTTACCCTGTGGGGCGTGCTGGAGCCAGACGTCACGCGAATCAACGGGCCCGCTTCCGCCGGGGACACCGGTACGGCGATCGGGTTCGATCTCGACCTCACCCTCGCCGACACCCGCCGGGCGATCGGCGCCGTGTACGCGGCGCTCGCCGCCGAGACCGGGGTCCACATCGACGTCGAGGCCGTGGTGGGGCGGATCGGGCCGCCGCTGGAGGCGGAGCTGGCGCACTGGTTCCCCTCGGCCGAGATCCCGGCGATGGCCGACCGCTACCGCGCCCTGTACCCCGGCATCGCGATCCCGGCGACCGTGGCGATGCCCGGCGCCGCGGAGGCGCTGGCGGCCGTACGGGAGCGGGGCGCGCGCGTGGTCGTGGTGTCCGGCAAGAACCAGGTCGACACCGAGCGCACCGTCCGCCACCTGGGGCTTCCGGTGGACGAGGTCGTGGGCGGCCTGTTCGGCTCGGAGAAGGGCGCCGCGCTGCGCCTGCACGGGGTGGGCGCGTACGTCGGCGACCACACCGGGGACGTGGACGCCGCCCGGGCCGCCGCGGCGGTGGCGGTGGGGGTGGCGACGGGCCCGTTCGACGGTCCGGCCCTCTCCGAGTACGGCGCGGACGTCGTGCTGCCGGATCTGTGGGCGTTCCCGGAGTGGCTGGTCGGTTTCGCGGGCGGTGCCGTACCGGCGCCTTGATCGCCGACTGTGCCCCACTGCCTGCGATCTTGCGTGGAAAGCCCGCTTCCGGCGGAAATCCGGGTGCCGGAAGGCGCCCGCGCCGGTAGCTTCTGTCCGTTGGCTCGCACAGGTCGCCCGCAGTCGCGGGCGTGTTCACCGGTTCGCGGCGAGGCACTAATCTTTAGCCCAATTCAGGACGAGAGCTAACGAGGTCTCCCGTGCCCACTGGCAAGGTCAAGTGGTACGACGCCGACAAGGGATTCGGCTTCCTCACCCGCGACGACGGGGGTGAGGTCTTCGTGCACTCATCCGCGCTCCCCGGCGCGGTCTCCGGGCTCAAGCCGGGGCAGCGGGTGGAGTTCGGCGTGGTCGAGGGCCGGCGCGGGCAGCAGGCGCTGTCGGTGCGCGTCCTGGAGACGCTGCCCTCGGTGGAGAAGTCGGTGGCCAAGCAGCGCCGCAAGAAGCCCGACGAGATGGTGCTGATCACCGAGGACCTCATCAAGCTGCTCGACGGGATCTCCACGACCTACCGCCGGGGGAAGCATCCCGCGCCGGCCGAGGCCAAGAAGATCGCCACCGTGCTGCGCGCGGTCGCCGACGACCTGCACCCCTGATCGTCGCGGCCAGGGCCAGCGCGAGCGCCGCGGCCACGGCCGTCATCGCCGCCCGGCCGCCGGCCACGATCGACAGGCCGAGGCCGAGCAGCCCGCCCAGCACCCAGACCAGCTGGTGCAGGGTCTCGGTGACGGCGAACGTGGACGAGCGCGCCTCCTCGCCGATCTCGCGCTGCACGACCGCGTCCATGGACAGCTTGCCGAGCGACTGGCCGAGCCCGGCGGCGGCCGCGACGCCGAGCGCCGCCCACAGCCCGAAGAACAGCGCGGCGGCCGCCGCGGCGGCGGTCACGAACGCCAGCGTGCCGAGCACGATGGCGCGCGGCGCCCGGGCCTTGGCGAGCGCGCCGAGCGCGGTGCCCGCCAGCCCGCCGGCCCCGGCCGCGGCGGCCAGCAGGGCGAGCGCCGCGTTGCCGGAGACGGGCTCGAACGTGTCCTCCCGCAGCAGGAAGGCCAGGTAGAGGACCAGGAAGCCGGAGAACGCGCGCAGCGCCGCGTTCGCCAGCATCGCCTCGGTGACCGCGGGACCGAGGCCGGGCGGCCGCCAGAGCCGGAACCGGCGCCGTGCGGGCCGTTCTCCGGCCTCCTCGCGCCGTTCCGCCGGGCCGTCCCCGCCCGTCAGGCCCTCCGCGTGCGTCAGGGTCTCTGTGCCCGTCAGGGGCTCTCTGCCCGCCGCCCCTTCCGGGACGTCCACGTGCCGGGGGAGGCGCAGGGCCGGGATCGCGCCCGCGATGAACAGCACCGTGGCCAGCCGCAGCAGCCAGTCGGCGCCGGCCAGCGCGGCGAAGCCCGCCGCGGCGGGCGCGGTCACGGCGGCGGCGATCAGGCCCGCGAACGACGCCCGCGCGTTGGCCGTCACCAGCGTGATCCCGTCCGGGAGCACCCGGGGCGTCACCGCGGCCCGCAGCACCCCGTACGCCTTGGACAGCACCAGGACGCCGAACGCCGCCGGCAGGAACGTGACCTCGTCGCCGTGCAGGACGGCGCCCGCCATCCCCCAGCACAGCAGGCCGCGGGCGGCGAGGGTGCCGGCGAGCGCGTACCGGCGGGCGTGCCGCATCCGGTCCAGCGCCGGCCCGACCAGCGGCGCGACCAGCCCGAACGGCGCCATCGTGAGCAGCAGGTACAGGGCGACCTGGCCGCGCGCCTCCGCCACGTCCAGGCCGAAGAAGAGCGTCCCGGCCAGCGCGACCGCGACCATCGCGTCCCCGGCGGAGTTGAGCGCCGTCCCCTCGATCAGCGTGCCCAGGCCGCTGCGGCCCGCCCCGCCGGCGTGGGTCGCGCGGCGCACGGCGCGGGCGGCGGCGCGCGCGGCGGTGCGCGTGGAGCGTCCCGCCGCCCCGGCTCCCGACCGCAGTCCCATCCGGCCTCCCCCTCGATGGCTGGTACGTTCCCGCGCCGCGCCCGGGATCACCTCGGGAGGGACATCCGGGGGACATGTGAAGGGCACGGGCGGGGCATGTGAGGGGCGCGCCGGGACGAGCCGTGCCGAAGGGACGGGTGGTGTGCACGGCCATGCCGTTCCATGGGCGAGAATTGGAGCGTGAGCCCACTCCGTCAGCCCAGCACCTCCACCGGACGCACCACCGGAATCGCCGGCACGGGGCCCGCGCGCCGAACCCGCCCCCCCGCCGTCGACCCCGCCTGCGCGGGCGCCGTCGACCTGGCCAGGGATGCGGCGGAGGAGACGGCGCGGCCGGCGCCTGTCGGTGAGCACCTCGGCCTGCGGGCCGAGGGCGACCGCCTGGTCACGCACTATTTCGAGTGCCTCGATCCGGGCTACCGGGGGTGGCGCTGGGCGGTCACCGTCGCGCGCGCCGCCCGCGCCAAGAACGTGACGGTCGACGAGTGCGTGCTGCTCCCCGGCGACGAGGCGCTGCTGGCGCCCGAGTGGGTGCCGTGGCTGGAGCGGCTGCGTCCCGGCGATCTCGGCCCCGGCGACCTGCTGCCGACGCCGTCCGACGACGTGCGGCTGGCGCCCGGCTACACCCAGGTCGACGATTCGACCGACCGGGAGGCCGAGTGGGAGCTGGGCCTCGGCCGGCCCCGCGTGCTGTCCCGGGAGGGCCGCGACGAGGCCGCCGCCCGCTGGTACGAGGGCATCGCCGGCCCGCGCGCGCCGATCGCGACCGCCGCCCCGGCGCAGTGCTCGACGTGCGGGTTCTTCTGGCTGCTGGCGGGGGAGCTGCGGCAGGTGTTCGGGGTCTGCGCCAACGAGTACGCGCCCGACGACGGCCGGGTGGTCTCGGCCGACCACGGCTGCGGCGCGCACTCCGAGGCGGTGGTGATCCCGCCGGCGTCCGAGCACGGCCCGCCGGTGCTGGACGAGCTCGACTTCGACATCGTCCCGCTGGAGCCGGCCCGCGATCCCGCGGAGGAAGAGGCCCTGGGCCACAGCTGACCACCGGAAGGTGACCGAGATCACGTCCACCGATCCGTTCGGCGCCGGGACGCTCCGCGAGCGGGTGCTGCGCGCCTGGGCGGAGTCCCCGGCGCGGTTCCGCGAGGACGCCAACACCGAAGAGGACTTCGCGCTCGGCGGCTACCGCGACCGGGTGGTCATCGAGCTGGCGCAGAACGCCGCCGACGCGGCCGTCCGCGCGGGCGTCCCCGGCCGGCTGCGGCTGGCGCTGGACGGCCGCGTCCTGACGGCCGCCAACGCGGGCGCGCCGCTCGACGCCGCCGGGGTGGAGGCGCTGTCCACGCTGCGCGCCTCCGCCAAGCGGGACGAAGCGGGCGAACCGGGCCAGGCGGGGCAGGCAGGCCGGGCGGGCACGGTGGGCCGGTTCGGCGTCGGGTTCGCCGCCGTGGTGGCGGTGAGCGACGAGCCGTCCATCGCCTCGGCCGCCGCCGGGGTCGCCTGGTCGCGCGAGCGCGCCCGCGGGCTGGCCGCCGGCGTCCCGGCCCTCGCCGCGGAGCTGGACCGCCGGGAAGGGCACGTCCCGCTGCTGCGGCTGCCGTTCGCCGCGCCCGGGGCCGCCGGGCTCCCCGAGGGGTACGACACCGTCGTGCGGCTGCCGCTGCGCGACGAGGCCGCGGCCGCGTCCGTGCGGGAGCAGCTCGACCGGATCGGCCCCGCGCTCCTGCTCGCGCTGCCCGCGCTCGCGGCCGTCGAGATCGAGATCGGCGGCACGCCCGTCCGCGCGCTGCGCGCCGAGCCGGGCGCCGCGCCCGGCACCGTCGTGATCGACGGCGTGCCGTGGCGGACGGCGGGGGCCGCCGGCGCCACCCCGCCCGAGCTGCTGGCCGACCGGCCGACCGAGGAGCGGGCGCGTCCCGGCTGGCAGGTCCGCTGGGCCGTCCCCGAGGACGGGAAGCCGCACGGTGACGGGGCGCCCGGCGTCGTGCACGCGCCGACGCCCAGCGATGAGCGGCTCGGGCTGCCCGCGCTGCTGATCGCCTCGTTCCCGCTGGCCCCCGACCGCCGCCACGTCGCTCCCGGGCCGCTGACGGACTTCCTGGCCGAACGCGCCGCCGAGTCCTACGTCGAGCTGCTGCGGGGCCTGCCCGCCGAGCCGGGCCTGCTCGACCTCGTTCCCGGGCCCGTCGCGGCCGGCGAGCTGGACGCGCGCATCCGCCGCGCCGTCCTCGCGCGCCTGCCCGAGACGCCGCTGCTGCCGGTCGCCGAGGACCCGGAGGCCAGGATCCGGGGCCGGGACGCGGTGGCCGTGGACGCCCCGCCCGCGCTCACCGGCCTGCTCGCCGGCGTCCTCCCGGGGCTCCTGCCGGCGGGCTGGCCCGTGCGGCACCAGGCCCTCAACGCCCTCGGCGTGCGCCGCATGGAGCTGGCCGACGTCGTCGACGCGCTCGCCGGGCTCGACCGGCCGCCCGCGTGGTGGCACGACCTGTACGAGGCGTTCGCGGGCGCGCCCACCGACGCGCTGGGGGCGCTGCCCGTACCGCTGGCCTCCGGCGACCGGGTCGTCCGCGGCCCGCGCGGTCTCCTGATCGCGGCCGAGGGCGTCGAGCCGGACCGGCTGGACGCCCTGGACCTGCGGTTCGTCCATCCGCGGGCCGTGCATCCGCTGCTGCGCCGCCTGGGGGCCGTGGAGGCGGGACCGCACGAGGTGCTCGCCGACCCGGCCGTGCGCGCCGCCGTCGAGGACTCGTTCGACGCCGACGACCCGGACGGGATCGCCGAGGCCGTGCTGGGGCTCGTCGCCGCCGCCCGCCTCGACCCAGGGGAGCGCCCCTGGCTCGCCGAGCTGGCCCTGCCGGGCGCCGACGGCGACCTCTACGCGGCCGGTGAGCTGCTGCTTCCCGCGAGTCCGCTGCGCGACCTGATGGCGGACGACGCCCCCTTCGGGATCGTGGCCGGCGAGCTGGTCGAACGCTGGGGACCGGACCCCCTCACGGCCGCCGGCGTCCTGGACGGCTTCGCGCTCGCCCGCGCCGAGGACGTCCACCCGGCCGATCTCGCCGACGGCGCCGAGTCGCACGACCTGGACGGCGAGGACCGCTGGGCCGACGACGTCCTCAACCACCTACCGCCGCAGGACCTCCCGCCTTCGCTGCCCGAGTTCCTGGCCGTCCGCGATCTGGAACTGGTGGACGACTGGAGCGCGGCGCTGCCGCTGCTGGCCCGCCCGCCGTGGCGGAACGCGATCGTCGAGCCCGCGCACCTGACGCTGCACGACGGCCGCCGGGCGGCGGTGCCGTCGTACACGGCCTGGTGGCTGCGCCGGCATCCGGTCCTGGACGGCCGCCGCCCCGGGGACTTCTACGTCGGCGACGAGGACGATCTGCTCGCAGGGCTGTACGACCCCCTCCCCCCGAACGCCCCCCAGGATCGCGAACTCCTGCTCGCGATGGGCGTGCGCACGTCGCTGGCCGCCCTGCTCGCCGAGGGCGACGGCCCCTGGGAACTCCTGGAGCGGCTCGCCGACCCGTCCCGCACGGTCTCTCGCGCGCGCCTGGGCGCCCTATGGACGGTGCTGGCCGACACCGAGTGGTCCGAGGTCCCGGACCCGCCCGAGCGCGTGCGCGCGGTCGTGGACGGGGAGGTGGAGGTGGCCGAGGCCGCCGACGCGCTCGTGCTCGACCGGCCCGACGCGCTGCCGCTGCTGGCCGGGCAGCCGCTGGTCATCGCCGCCGGCGGCCGCGCGGGCCGGCTCGCGGAGCTGCTGGACCTGCCGCTGGTCAGCGAGGAGATCCCCGGCGAGATCGAGTCTTCGGGGGAGCGCCGTCCCGTGCCGGACGCCGTACGGGCCGTCCTTCCGGGCGCTCCCGCGTCCTACACGGCCCACGGGACGCTGGTCGTGGACGGGCGGCCCGTGCCCTGGTGGGAGGCCGGCGACGGCGAGATCCACGCGTCCGGCCCGGCGGGGCTGGCGCGCGGCCTGGCCTGGGCCGCCGAGCGCTGGGAGGACCGGCTGCCGGTGGAGGCGGTGCTCCGCGATCCGGACGCCTTGCCCGCCCTGCTCGCCGAGTCCGACCTCGACGAAACCTGAGACCTGAGACCCGAACCTGAGACTTGAGGCCTGAGGCTCGGGCCTGGCGCTCTGAGCCGGGCTAGGAGGACCCGTCGCGGGCCTCGCGGGCGGCCTGCTGCCGCGCGCGGCCCGCCTGCAGGCGCGGGACGTACCACGTCCCGAACAGCCCGATCACGATGCCGGCCACGCACACCCACAGCCACCACCGGCTGTGCTCGGGAAGGTCGGCGATCAGCAGCGCGACCAGCGCGACCGTCCACGCCGCGGTGCCCGCGGCGGCGACCCTGACGTCGTTGGTCCGCAGCGGCGGCGGGTCGGGTCGGCGCGGTCGGGTCATGCGATCAGCGTAGTCGGCGGCCCCGCCGGCCTGCGCGCCCGGATGGTGGCACATTCGCGCGCCGAGTGTGATCGTTCTTACCCATCCGTTGCCGAACCGGTGCCGATCAAGCCTTTCACCTGCGTGCCCTGGTCTGGGACAGTGCGCCCGTGACGGTCACGAACGATGAAGCTCAGCAACCCGCCGGCCCCGGCCCCGAACCCACCGGACGGCTGGACCGGTTCTTCAGGATCACGGAACGGGGATCCACGGTCGGCCGGGAGATCCGCGGCGGGCTGGTCACGTTCTTCACGATGGGCTACATCGTGGTCCTCAACCCGCTGATCCTCGGGACGGTGGCCGACGACGACGGCCAGTTCCTCGGCGACCTGACCGAGCCGGGGGCCGCGATCCCGCTGGTGGCGGCGGCGACCGCGTTCGTGGCCGGGATCCTGACGCTGGTCATGGGCCTGTTCGGGCGCTACCCGTTCGCGATGGCCGCCGGCCTGGGGCTGAACGCGGTGGTCGCGTTCACCCTGGCGAGCGGGATGTCGTGGGAGGACGCGATGGGCATCGTGGTCCTCGAGGGCATCGTGATCACGATCCTGGTGCTGACCGGGTTCCGGGTGGCGGTGTTCCGGGCCATCCCGGCCGCGTTGAAGACGGCGATCGCGGTCGGGATCGGGCTGCTCATCGCGCTCATCGGGTTCGTGGACGCGGGTTTCGTGCGGCGCATCCCGGGCGTGATCGGGGAGAGCTCGGTGCCGCTCCAGCTCGGCTCGACCGGGAGCCTGTCCGGCTGGCCCACGCTGGTGTTCGCGGTCGGGCTGCTGCTGACCGTGCTGCTGGTCGCCCGCGGGGTCAAGGGCGGCATCCTGATCGGCATCCTGAGCACCACCGTGCTGGCGATCATCGTGGAGGCGATCGTCGGGGCGGGCCCGTACAACAAGGGCGTGGGCCCGGACGGCAAGCCGCAGATCAACCCGGACGGCTGGCAGCTGAACGTGCCCGCGCTGCCGGACCGGATCGTCGACAAGCCGAACCTGAGCCTGCTCGGCGACTTCAGCCTGTTCGGCTCGTTCGAGCGGGTCGGCGTGACGGCCGCGCTGCTGTTCGTCTTCACGATCCTGCTGGCCGACTTCTTCGACACGATGGGCACCGTCGTCGGAGTCGGCGCCGAGGGCAAGATGCTCGACGAGGACGGCAACCTGCCCGGCATCCGCGACGTGCTGCTGGTCGACTCGGTCGGCGCGGCGGCCGGCGGCGCGGGCTCGGTGTCGTCCAACACCACCTACGTCGAGTCGGCCGCCGGTGTGGCCGAGGGCGCCCGGACGGGGCTGGCGAGCGTGGTCACCGGGGTGCTGTTCCTGGTGGCGATGTTCTTCGCGCCGCTGGTGACGATCGTGCCGTTCGAGGCGGCCACGCCCGCGCTCGTGGTGGTCGGGTTCCTGATGATGACGCAGATCAGGAACATCGACATGGACGACTTCGACGTGGCGATCCCGGCGTTCCTCACGATCGTGCTGATGCCGTTCGCGTACTCGATCACCGCCGGGATCGGGGCGGGCTTCATCAGCTTCGTCGCGATCAAGGTGGCGCGCCGGAGGTTCTCCGACATCCACCCGCTGATGTGGCTGATCGCGGTGCTGTTCGTCCTCTACTTCACGTTGCAGCCGGTGAAGGAGGCGCTGGGCGTCGGCTGACCCGGAAGGGGCATGGCACGATGGTCCGGAGGGGTTCCGACCAGCGATCGGAGGGTGAAGTCGTGCCCGCCGGCGACCCGTCGCGGAATATGCCGCCGCGGCGTATCGTTAGCAAAAGCAATGACTTCTGCGAACGACAATGAGCACGCCACCGAATCAACGCCCAGGCCCGGCCCAGGGGGCGAGAGCACGCGCGCCGGGCCTGGCCGAAGACCTGCGCATCTCGATCGCGCGGCTGTCGCGCCGGCTGCGCACGTTGAGGGCGCCCGGTCCCGGCGGCGCCGCCGGTCCGCTGTCGCTCACCCAGTTCGCAGCCCTGGCGGCCATCGAGCGGCGCGGCACGATGACGCCGCGGGAGCTGGCCGACCACGAGAAGGTGCAGCCGCCCTCGATGACCCGCGTGATCGCCTTCCTGGAGGAGCAGGGGCTGGTGGCGCGGACCCCGCATCCGACGGACGGGCGCCAGGTGGTGCTGCGGGCGACGGACGCGGGGAGCGCCCTGCTGGGGGAGGAGCGCCGCCGCAAGGAGGCGTGGCTGTCGCAGCGGCTGGGCGAGCTGACGGCGGAGGAACGGGAGATCCTGAGAAGGGCGGCACCGATCCTGGACAAGATCAGCCGGGCCTGACGCGGAAGGGGTCCGGCGGGATGTTCCGGTCGCTGCGCAACCGCAACTACCGGCTCTTCGTCTCCGGCCAGGTCGTCTCCAACACCGGCACCTGGATGCAGCGGGTCGCCCAGGATTGGCTCGTCCTGGAACTGGCCCACGGCAGCGGCGTCGCGCTCGGCGTCACCACCGGCCTCCAGTTCCTGCCGCTGCTGCTGTTCGGCCTCTGGGGCGGGGTGATCGCCGACCGCTACCCCAAGCGCCGGGTACTGATGATCACCCAGGTCTCGATGGGCCTGCTTGCCCTCGTCCTCGGCCTGCTGGCGATCACCGGCACCGCCCAGGTCTGGCACGTGTACGTGCTCGCGTTCGGACTCGGCATGGCCACCGTCGTCGACAACCCCACCCGCCAGTCGTTCGTGGTGGAGATGGTCGGGCAGCGCGACCTGCCCAACGCCATCGCGCTCAACAGCGCCACGTTCAACGGCGCCCGGCTGCTCGGCCCCGCCGTGGCCGGCCTGCTGATCGCCGTCCTCGGCACCGGCCCGGTCTTCCTGCTGAACGCCGCGTCGTTCGGTGCCGTCCTGCTCGGCCTGTACGCGATGCGCGAGAGCGACCTGCACGCGTCCGCGCCGGTCAAGCGCGCGAAGGGGCAGCTGCGCGAGGGGCTGCGGTACGTGCGCGGCCGCCGCGACCTGATGCTCGTGCTCGTGCTCGTCGGCTTCGTCGCCACCTTCGGCATGAACTTCCAGATGACGACCGCGCTGGTCGCCCGCGAGGTCTTCCACAGCGACGCGTCCTCGTTCGGGCTGGCGTCCAGCATGCTCGCGCTCGGCGCGCTGTCGGGGGCGCTGCTGGCGGCCCGCCGCGCGACCCGCCCCCGGCTGCGGGTGCTGGTCGGCGCGGCCGCGATGTTCGCCGTCCTGGAGATCGCCACCGGGCTGATGCCGTCCTACTGGTCGTTCCTGGTGCTGCTGGTCCCCACCGGGATCATGATGATGACGTTCACGACGGCCGCGAACGCGACCATGCAGCTCAGCGTCGCGCCGGAGATGCGCGGCCGGGTGATGGGCCTCTACATGTTCGTCTTCCTGGGCACCAACCCGTTCGGCGCCCCGCTGGTCGGATGGATGGCCGAGCACTTCGGGCCGCGGATGAGCATCGTCCTCGGCGGCATGATCGCCCTGGTCGCGGCGCTCGCCGTCGGCGCCCTGGCCGCCCCGGCCGGCACCCTCCGCCGCGTCCTGCGCCGCCCCGCGCCCGCCGCCGGTCCCTGACCGGCGGCGATCAAAACCGTCACCGTGGGTGGACGAGCCGGTGCACTCGCGTGACAGGACGCCGCACCACCTGGAAAGCTGATGGGGTGGCCACCAGGACGTTCCCGTGAGGTTGTTCGTGGCGCTGGTGCCGCCACCGGACGTCCTCGACGAGCTCGACGCCTTCCTCGCCCCCTACCGGGCCGGCACGCCCGCGCTCCGCTGGGTGCGCCGCGAGCTGCTGCACGTGACGCTGACCTTCGTCGGCGAGACCGACGACCGCACGCTCGACAAGCTGCTGCCCCGCCTCCAGCGGGCGGTGGCCCGGCACGACCGGCTCACGCTGTCGCTGGCGGGCGCGGGCGCGTTCCCGGGGACCGGCGCGCACGCCCGGGTGCTGTGGACCGGCCTGTACGGCGACCGCCGCAACCTGGTCAAGCTCGCCGCGTCCATCTCGGCGGCCCGCCGCCGGGTCGGGATGGCGCCCGACAAGCACCCCTCGTTCCGCCCGCACCTGACGCTGGCGCGCTGCCGCCGCGCGCCCGTCGACGTGCGCCCGCTGCTGGAGCCGCTGTCGGCGTTCGCGAGCCGGGAGTGGACGGCCGGCACGGTCCACCTGATGGAGAGCCGGCTGCCCGCCCGCGGCCGCACCCAGGTCGAGTACGAGTCGATCAAGACCTGGTCGCTGCGCGAGCCCAAGCCCTGAGGGGGCTCTAGAGCTCCGGCGGCGGGGGCGCGGGACGGTCGGCGTCCGGCGGGCCCCAGGGCAGCCCGTACCGCTCGCACGCGCGGCGCAGCTCCTCCAGGTCCGGCGGGAAGCCGACCTGGCGCAGCACCCGACCCGCCGGGCTCCACACCACCAGCCGCGGCGCCCGCTCGGCCGCCTCGTCGACGCCGACGCCGCCGACCCGGTCCCGCGTGAGGTCCCACTCGACCCGGCCGCGGCGGGTGACCACCGCGATCCCGGCCTCCGACACGCGCAGCTGGGCGCGGTCGCGGTCGTACCCCCAGTAGCCGCCGATCCCGATCAGCACCCCGGCCGGCATCGACCAGCTCGCCGTGGCCCAGAAGCCGCCCAGCTCGGGGCCCAGCCAGACCGCCCCGAGCACCGCGACGATCTCGCACAGCAGCACGCTCACCGCGTACGTGCCGATCCGCGAGCGCCGGGTGGCGTCCAGCAGCGTGCCGGGAGCGGTCACCGGGCCCGGCGCGGGCGGCTCCGCGGCCCCGGCCGCCGGCCCCGCCGGGCGCGGGCCCGCCAGCGCCGGGACGGTCTCCGGCTGCGGCGCCGACAGCGTCGACACCGCCGAGTGGAACGCGGCGCTCAGGTACGCGTCGTACTCGGCGTCCGTCACCGGCAGCCCGGCCTGCCGCGCCCCCTCGCGCAGATCGGTACGCGCGATCCGCAGCGCCGACAGCGGCGCCGCGAAGAACTCCTCGCCGTCGGAGTCGTACAGCCGCACCCAGGCGTGCCCGGCGATCGTCAGCAGCTCGATCCCGCCGATGCGGTCCTCGGGCATCCGCAGCACCACGTCGCCCGCCGCGTCGGCCCAGCCCAGCCCGCCGTCGGCGACCACCAGCCGGCCGCCCGGCACCTGCGCGAAGATCTCCGGCAGGCCCTCCAGGCCGTACTCGGGCGAGCGCGCCGGCCGCGCGCCCGGAGTGATCACGTGCAGCCCGTGGTCGTCGAGCGCGTGCGCCAGCTGGAACGCGTCCAGCCCGTGCGCGGGCAGCCGGGCCAGCAGCCGCAGCCGGTGGTCGAACGCCAGCACCGCGGGCTCGGACCGGCGCGGCTCGCCGGTCAGCGGGTCGGGCCGCAGCCCGGGGCCGACGACCAGCGCGGCGATGTCGGCGGCCGGGATGTCCAGCGTGTCGCGCGGCCCCGGACGGCCCTTCACCCGCAGCCGGTCGGCGCCGATCGTCCACTCCACCCGGGTCGAGGTCAGCAGCCGCCGCCGCGCCGCCAGCACCCCGGCGACCGCCGCCAGCGCCCAGCAGCCGGCCGCCAGCCGGGCCCCGAACCCGTCGGTGCCCTCCACCGCGATCCGCGCGATCATGAACGCGCCGAGCAGCGCGCTCAGCCCGCCCAGCAGCGCGATCCGGCGGCGGCTCGGCAGCGGTGCCGGCGTCGCCAGCCGGACGGCCTTGGCACGCCTCCCCGGCGCCTCGCCGGGCGGCTCGTGGGCGGCGGCCAGCAGCCGCGCCTCCTGGTCGAGCAGCCGCCGCTCGGCGGTGTGGTGGCGGGGCAGCCGCAGCGTCACCGACGCGGGATCGTCCTCGTGGCCGGGGGACGTGACGCCCAGCTCGCCCAGCCGGCCCTCCCCGGGCGGCCCCGCGAGGTCGGCGGAGTCGCCGTCCAGGAGCTGGATCGGGATGCCCAGCCGGCGCGCCGTCACGAAGAACGGCAGCGGCTCCATCCCCATCGAGTCGAGCGTGCCGACCGACGCGCGGCCGAACTTGTGGAAGACCGTCAGCGCCCCGTCGCCGGTGGTGATCGCGAGGGCCTCGATGCGGGACCGCTCGTACCGGACCATGCCGAGCCCGCCGGGCCCGATCCGCTCCAGCCCGTCGGCCGACAGCCGCCAGTACGGCCGGGGCCGCCGGCGCCGCGCCTCCGGGGTCGCGCCCAGCAGCCACGGAACGGCCGCCACGGCGACGATCAGGACCGCCCAGAGCCACACCGGGTGGATCGGCAGCAGCGCCAGCGCCACCGCCGCCAGCGTGAACGGCCCGGCCGCGACGGGACGCCACCGGCCGCCGGGCCCGCGCAGGCCGATCAGCTCATGTTCCACGGCGCTCAAGCCTCTCATGATCTTCTTCGTACGAGCCCGTAGCCCACCACGACCGCGATGGCGAGCGCGAAGAACAGTCCCAGGCTCGCCGGCCCTGAGTCGCGGCGGCCGTTCTCGTCCCCGGCGCCGTCCCGCCCGGCGGCCGGCGAGGGGCTCGGCGGCAGCGCGTCCTCCGGCAGCGGCACCTGGTGGACCGGCTGGCCGGAGCCCTCGGAGCCGGCCAGCAGCGACCGGCCGTCCGCCGTGTACGTGATCGACTCGCCCTGCTCCTGGGCGGGCAGCCCCACCGACCCGAGCGACTTGCCGGGACGGCCCTCGCCGTCCACCGCGTACAGGCGCGCGCCGAAGTACGTGCGGATGACGCACGTGCGGCCGTCCGGCGAGAACGCGCCGTCGGTCGCGATGCTCGGCGCGTCCGCGACCCGGCGCAGCTTGTTGAACCCGCCGGTCCGCAGCTTCGCGGGGGCCTCGTACACCGAGCCGTTGAACAGCTTGCTGACGACGTAGAGCCGGTTCGTCCGCGGGTTGATCATCATGGCCTCGGCGTTGCGCGGGCCGTCCTCGTACTTGAACTTGAACGCCGTCGCGCGCAGCGTCCGGGTGCGCAGCTGCGCGGGCTCGGGGATGCGGTAGACGGTCACGTACGGCCAGGCGCCGCCCAGGTTGTCGCCGATGTCGGCGACGTAGACGGCCGGCCTGCCCTTCTCGTCCCGGCCCACCGCCATCGCCTCCCAGTCGCGGGCTCCGGCGCCCGCCAGGGTCAGCACCGCGCGGGTCCTCCCGTCCGGGCCGAGCGCGAAGATCTGCGCGACCCCGCCGGAGTCGTTGTGGGTGTATACGACGCCCTTGTGGCGCAGGCTCACCGCGAGCCCGCTGGACTCCGTGATCCGCTCATCGGTGATCTTGAACGCGACCTTGTCGTCGGCGGTCGCGGGCGCCGCGTACGGGACGCCGGCCGCCAGCACCCCCAGCGCCGCGGCACCGCTCAGCAGGGCTCGGCCACCGGCACGGGACGGACGCTGCGACATCCTTTGATCATCTCCCGTTCCCCGCCCGCCCGCTCGTGCACCCCCGCCGCGATCCGCGTGGCCGGATCCGGCACCGCCCGCCCGGCCTCAGCCGAGCAGCGCGCCGACCACCACCAGCAGGACCAGAGCGGTCAGCACGGTGGGAAGCAGCCAGCGGGGCGCACGATTCACGGATCCGAGCTTATTCGCCCGGACGGGACGCTCGAACCGGCCGCCGATGATCTGCATCTCACCGAGCATGTGCGGATTGTTCGGGTTGCTGCGCTCGCCCCGCGCCGGGGATCCCGGCCCGGCCTCGGACGCGCTGGTGGTGCTGGGCACGCTCGCCGAGGAGCGCGGCCGCGACTCCGCCGGGATCGCCCTGCTCACCGGCCGTCCCGCCGCCCCCGGCCCCGAGCTGCCGGCGGGCAGCGCCGGCGAGCGGTACTCCGACCTCCACCACGACGGGTGCCGCGTGGTCAAGGGCCGCGGCGGTTTCGCCGGCGTCTGGCGCCCCGGCCTCGTGCCCGCGCTCGACGCGTCCCCCACGGTCCTCGGCCACACCCGCTGGGCCACGCAGGGCTCCCCGTACGAGCTGGCCAACGCCAGCCCCCTGCTCGTCGCCGCCCCCCACGGGAGCCCCGGCATCGTCGCCACCCACAACGGCGACATCGAGGCCGGCGAGCTGCGCGCGCTGCACGCCCTGCCGCCCGCGACCGGCACGACCGACAGCGAGCCGCTCTTCCAGCTCCTCGCCGGACTCCGCACCACCGCCGGCATCGCCGCCGCGCTCGCCTCGCTGACCGGCCGCGCCGCCCTGGCCTGGGCCGACCGCGCCCGCCCCGACCGCGTCCACCTGGCCCGCGCCGCGCTCAGCCCGCTGAGCGTCGCCGTGGACACCGACCACAACCTCTACTGGGCGTCCAACCCGCGCTGGTTCCGCGAGGCCGGACGCCACACCGGCGTCCGCTTCGCGACCGTGGTCATGCTCCGCGAGGGCACGTACCTCCAGGCGGGCGTCGTCCGCGGCCGCCCCTGCGTCCTGTCCCGCGCGAGCTTCCTGCCCACCGCCCGCCCGTGGGACGTCGACGACCGGGTCTGGACCGGCTTCACCCCGGCCGACGCCGCCCGCGACCGAGCCCTCCTCCGCCACCGCACGGCCGAACGCGGCGACGAGCCGGTGCCCGCCGCCGCCGCGTAGCCGCACATGGGCGGAGCCTCAAGAAGAGGGTCGAGGGGGCGGAGCCCCAAGAAAGGGGTCGAGGGGGCGGAGCCCCCTCGCAGGGGGTGCGGGGGACGGAGTCCCCTGCCCCGGGGAGGGTGTCCGTAGCGAGGAACGAGCGCAGGGCACGCACCCCGGGTCCCGGGTGGTGTGGAGGGTCGCCCCTCCACAATGAAACAGCCCCTCCACAATTATTCGTTCTTCAGTAGGTCGTCCAGGAGGGCGTCGTAGTCGTCTTCCTCGCGGCCGAGGTCGATGCGGGCTCGGTAGCGGAGGCGGAGGAGGGCTTCGAGGCTGTCTTCGGCGAGGGCGACGTCGTCGGGGCCGGGGGTGAGGGATCCGTCGTCGTCCTGGGGGGTGCTGTCGGTGCCGGCGCCCACTCCGACGGCGCGGTCGCGGAGGGCGAGGATCACGTCGGCGCCCGCGGTGGCCCATTCGTGGGCGCCGAGGGGGTCGCTCTGGGCGTACAGCACCTCGGCGACGGCCCGGTAGACCTCCGGGTCGCGGGGGCTGTCGGCGCGGATCTGCTCGATCAGTTTGCGGGCCTCGTCGGCCTCGTCGAGCTCGAAGAGCGCGTCGGCCAGGTAGGCGCGGGGATCGCCGTAGGTCTCGCCGCCGTCGGCGATGGCCGAGCGGTAGAGCTCGGCGGCGCGGGCGTGGTCGCCCGCGTGCTGCCACTGTTCGCCCGCGCGGAGGAGCACGTTGGCGCGCGACACCCCGCCGGACACCGACTCGGCGAGCTCCGCTAGCCGCCGTGCCGCCGAGATGTGATCGCCCGTGCGCAGGGTGTCGAACTCCAGGTCGTCGAGATCGTCTTCCGTCACATGCGTCACGCTTCAACGCTACCCGCCGCCCGGCGAGCGAAGCGGGTGAATCGAGGAGGATCGTGAATTACCTACGCGTACGCTCGGGGCGCACCTTGATCACCTGCGGGAACGTTCGAGGGCGTCCCAGAATCCGCGGCGCAGGGCGTGCCGGACCTCGTCGTGCAGCAGGAAGTCGATGGGCAGCGAGGAGCCCTGGAGCAGCCGCGCCTCCAGGTCGGAGGGCATCCGGGGCTTGCGGGCGAGTACGGCCTCCAGCCATAGCGCGGGCGCGTCGCGGGCGACGGACTCGCCGAAGTCCTGGCCTTCCTGGTGGGCGGCCTTGACGGCGTCGGCGAGCGTGGGCGAGGCCTGCTGGGACGGGAGCGGCGCGATCTGCTGGGGCCCGGTGTACGGGCCGGACGTCGGCGCCGCGGGCGGCGGGGGCTGGGTGGGCGGCGGTACGGGCGACGACGGGAGGTACTGCGGGCCCGTGCCGGGCCGCGAGGACGGGGCGGACGGTCCGGGGTCGAGCGGCCCGGGGTTGATCGGCCCCGTGCTGGTCGGGCTCGGCGTGGGGGCGGCGTGCAGCGGGGACGCGTGCGCGCCGCTGCCGCCGCCCAGGCCGGAGCCGTTGACCGGGCCGATGCCGTTCGTGGAGGACGGGGACGACCCGTTGCCGTAACCCGATGAGGAGCCGTTGCCGTAGCTCGGGGACGAGCCGTTGCCCAGTACGGGCGGGAGGTTCCCGAGCGACCCGTTGGAAGAGGAGCCGGAGCCCGAGGACGAGCCGTAACCGCTGGAGCCGAGGCCGGTGTCGTAGCCGCCCGTCCCGTAGTTGGACTCGAACGAGCCGGTGCTGGAGCTGAAGCTGGAGCCCAGCGGCGGTGGTCCCCCGGCGCTCCCGCTGGAGCCGCTGGAGGACGAGGACGACGGCGGCGGCCCGGTGAGGGGTGTGGACGGCGGGGGCGGGGTCAGCGGCGAGGACGGCGGCGGGCTGCTCAGCGGCACGGCCGATTCCAGGGCGCCGATCGCGCCCAGCGCGCCGCTCGTGCCGTGGCCGTTGGACAGCGGGGCGGGCAGCGCGGGCGTCCCGGTGTCGGCGCCGGAGAGCAGGCTGACGTACGGGCGGAGCTGCGCGGAGTCGACCTCGACGAGGTCGTCGCATTCCTGGCGCAGCGCGCGGGAGATGGTCCAGTTGCCGTCGACGGCGACGTGCAGGACGGTGACGCGGACGCCGAGGTCCTGGGCGTCCACCACGACCTGGGCGAGGTCCTCGTCGCCGGCGACCACGACGGCGTCGGCGAGCGCGCCGTTGCGGGCGAGCGTCATGAGGTCGCGGTGGATCTCGGTGTCGACGCCCTCGCGCCGGCCGGGCCGGACCCGGCCGAGGCGCAGCTTGAGGCCGGGCAGGTCGGCGAGGGCCTCGTGCTCGGGCGCGCGCCGGCCCTCGACCGTGGACTCGTACCAGTAGCAGCGCAGCAGCGGCATGCCGGTGCGGTCGCGGGCCAGGCCGCCGAGCAGCTGGAGCAGCCCGGCGAAGTCCCACGAGACGGTCTCCCGATGGCGGGTGCCGTGCACCGCCATGGCGCCGTCGGCCAGCAGGTAGCCGGCGTCTACGAACAGCGCGCAGCGATCCATGGCATTTCGCCCTTCCTCAACACGGGACCTCTGGGAGCCCACTCCTCGGTTCAGGGTCGCGAGGGTGACCATGTACGGGCGGCCTCCCCTTCCTGCTGTCGGGGACGCGGGCCGGAGTGAAGACCCCGGGCTTCTATAGCGTAGTGAAGCCCGTTAGCCCCGTAGGCCAATACGGCGATTCGCCACTCTTTCATGACACTTAGCCCGGCGCGAGTCATCCGCGCGCGCAAATACGGATGGGAGCCGGTGAGCGAGCGTGACAAGTGCGGACGCTACCAGTCGTTCTGGTCGGTCCATAATGGTCGGCCGCGAATTTTTACGAGTGCAATCGGTTGTTCGGTTCGCCGCCGCACGTGCGATAACTCTGTGAAACCGGATCAGCACACCCTGGCAGCGCCGATCTGTTCCAGAGTGGTCGCCGAACGGGGGCTTTCCCACCTGACGTCGCACTCCGGCCCGGCCAGCTCGACGGTCGCGATCGCGTTGTCGAACCACGGCCCGTCGGTGATCCGCCACTTCAGCGGCGGCGGCGGGACCTTCGCCAGCCGCGCGAGCATCCGGAACGGTCCGGGCATGCCGCGCATGCAGGCGATCTTATTGGCCAGCCGGAACTTGCCCTGGAGCGGATTGCGCAGCGGTGAGCAGACCACCTGAGTGATCGTCGTGTCGGTGTCGGGCGCCGTCACCCGGGCCAGGTACGAGTAGTGGATGTCACCGGAAAGAAAGGAGATGCTGGCGGGTGCTTCGCCGCGCTCGCCGCGCGCGACCGCGACGACGTCCTCGGCCACCGCCCGGAACGAGGAGTCGAACGCCGCCCAGTGCTCCAGGTCGGCCGCCTGCCGCAGTTTCTCGCCCAGCGCGCCGCTCCGCCGGCCCCAGGCGCCGCCGGCCATCGCCTCGTTCCAGGTCTCGGCGTGGTGGATCGCGCGGGGCAGCAGGTACGGCAGCGAGCTGGCGATCAGCAGGTGCTTCATGCCGCCCTGGCACTGCCCGTCCAGCCAGCGGAACTCCTCGTCGTCCAGCATCCCGCGGCGGTCGGCGGTCAGCAGCCGCGAGCACCGGCTGTCGACGACGATCAGCCGGGTGCCGCCCCAGTCGTGCGCGTAGCTCCACCGCATCGTGGCGGGTTCCTTGTCGGCGCGCTCGGCGAACTCGTCCAGGATCTTCCCGGCGTCGCCGCCATCGGCCGAGGCCGCGAGGACGGCCTCGTAGACGGGGTCGCCGGCGCGCTCCTCGGCGGACAGGTTCCCCAGGTGCTGGTAGATCCAGTACGACCCGATGCCGCCGGTGATCCGGGCGCGCCACCAGGGCTGGGACCACATCTCCTGCCGCCAGGCGTACGAGGTGTTCCAGTCGTCGCGGATGTCGTGGTCGTCGAAGACCGTGAACACCGGCACCGTGGACAGCAGCCAGCGCACCGCCGGGTCCTCGTGCCAGGCGAGCTTGTAGAGCTGGGTGTACTCCTCGAAGTCGGCGACCTCGCCCTTCGGCTCCACGTCGGGCTCGCGCCGGCCGGCGAGGTAGGCGCGCATCTCGTCGCCCAGCTCGTCGGCGTAGATCTGGTCGCCGACCATGAGCAGCACGTCGGGCCAGCGCGCGTCCGCGTCGTTCGCGAGCCTGCCGGCGAACGCGGTGAGCGTGTCGAGCCCGTGCAGCCCGGCGCGGTCGGGCGACCGCCGGCAGGAGCCGAACGAGATCCGCACCGCCCCGGCCGCGTCCATGGTCCTGATGAGGGAGGCGGGGAACGGGGAGTCCGGCTCGGGCCAGACCCGCTCGCCGTCCAGCTCCACCGCGTACGGGACACGGGCGCCCGGCTCCAGCCCGCCGATCTCGACGAGCGCGTAGTGGTGGCCATGGGCGGTGAACGTCCGGGCGGTGGCGTCCACCTCGTCCCGGACGTTCGCGGCGTTCCCGCCGCTCGTGACGCGGACCTCGCACGGGCGGTCGGTCTCCACCCAGATGGTGGCGGTGCGATCGCTGACGTGGCGCAGGAGCGGCCCGAGTACCAATGCGGTCATAACAGGTACCTCTAGCGGACCGGCGGTGGCCGCGTCCATCGTTCCGGCGGTTGGTACCGCGTGCTATACCTCCGATTTCCCATACAAACCGGCTATTTCTGTGGCAGTTCGCACGAAACCGGCCAGGGTGGGCGAGGTGCTCCGTTCGGGCCAGGCGAGCACGACCGTGACCGGCGGGGCGTCCGGGACCGGGACGCAGACGAGGTCGCGGCGCAGGTGGTCGCGTACCGACTCGGGGGCCAGCACGACGGTGCGGCCCAGCGCGACCAGCTGCATGAGGTGCCCGGCCTCGGGCGCGCCGTCGACGGCGCGGTCGAAGAGCGGCTCGCCGTCCAGGTCGGCCATCGCGGCGTACTCGCGGGCCGCGAGCCGGTGGCCCCGCGGCACGACCGCGACCTGGCCCTCGGTCATCAGCTCCTCGGTGTCGAGGCCGGCGAGGTCCTCGTACGGGGCGTGCAGCAGCGCCACGTCGGCCGAGCCGTCCCGCAGCGCCCGCACCCGGTCGCCGATGCCGCGCATCAGCACCTCGACCGGGACCGCCTCCGGGCACGCCTCGTACGCCGCCAGGATCGCGGGGAGCAGCCCGCCGTCGCCGCCGGGCTTCAGCACCAGCACGAGCCCGCGCCGGGCGGCGCCCTCCCGCCGGGTCAGCCGGACGGCGGCGTCCACCGACTCCAGCGCGCGGCGGGCCTCGCGCAGCAGGACCTCGCCGGGCGCGGTGAGGGCGACGCCGCGCGGGCCGCGGTCGAGCAGCGTGACGCCGAGCCGGCGCTCCAGCCGCCGGACGGCCCGCGACAGCGGCGGCTGCGCGATCCCCAGCCGCCCGGCCGCCCGCCCGAAGTGCAGCTCCTCGGCGACCGCGACGAAGTACTCCAGCTCGCGCGTCTCCACACGGTCGGCCATACCGCCAGGGTATGGCGCGTGACCCGGAACGTCCTGTCCGAGCGGGGCGGTGCGGTGGTCTGCTCGATCCATGAGCGACGACATGAGCGAAGACATGGGCGAAAACACGGGCGGCACGAGGATCGCGCTGGTGACCGGGGCGAACAAGGGCATCGGCTTCGAGATCGCGGCGCAGCTGGAGGAGCGCGGCCTGACCGTGCTCGTCGGCGCGCGCGACGCGGGCCGCCGGGACGCGGCCGTGGCCCGGCTGAAGGCCGCGCACGGCGTCCCGCTCGACGTCACCGTCCAGGAGAGCGTGGACGCGGCGGCGGCGCACGTCGAGGAGCGCTTCGGTCGGCTGGACGTCCTGGTCAACAACGCGGGGATCTCCGGCCCGGGCACGCCGCCGAGCGCCTGCGGGGCCGGCGAGCTGCGGGACGTGTTCGACACGAACGTCCTCGGCGTCCTGCGCGTGACCAACGCGATGCTGCCGCTCCTGCGGCGGTCGCCGGCGGCGCGGATCGTGAACGTCTCCAGCGGCGTCGGCTCCCTGGCCCACCACACCGATCCCGGCCACTACATGTCGGCGCTGCCCGCGGGCGCCGCGTACCCGGCGTCCAAGACGGCGCTGAACATGCTGACAGTCCAGTACGCCAAGGAGCTGCGCCCGGACGGGATCCTGGTGAACGCCGCGATCCCCGGTGCGTGCGCCACCGACTTCACCGCGCACCTCGGGTTCGACATCCCGCGTACGGCCGCGCAGGGCGCCGCCGTCGCCGTGCGCCTCGCCACCCTGCCCGAGGGCGGGGAGAGCGGCGGGGCGTACGACGACGGCGGCGCGGTGCCCTGGTGAACTCCGTGATCAGCCGTCCAGGCGGACGAGCATCTTGCCGGTGTTGGCGCCGCGCAGGACGCCGATGAGCGCGGCCGGCGCCCGGTCGAGCCCGTCCACCACGGTCTCCTCCGTGCGGAGGCCGCCGTCCGCGAGCCAGCCGGCGGCGCGCCCGATGTACTCGGGGAACAGGTCGAGATGGTCGGCGATCTGGATCCCGCGCAGCGTGAGCCGCTTCTCGATGATCTTGAAGAGGTTGGCGGGGCCCGGGACCGGCGCGGTGGCGTTGTAGCCGCTGATGGCGCCGATGAGGGCGGCGCGGCCGTTCACGCGCAGCGCGTCGAGCGCGGCCTCCAGGTGGTCGCCGCCGACGTTGTCGACGTACAGGTCGATCCCGCCGGGCGCGGCCGCGGCGAGCTGCTCGCCCAGCGGCCCGGCGCGGTGGTCGAGGGCGGCGTCGTACCCGAAGGAGTCCACCAGCCGGCGGGCCTTCTCCGGGCCGCCTGCCGAGCCGATCACCGTGGCTGCGCCCAGCCGGCGGGCCAGCTGCCCCGCGACGCTGCCGACCGCCCCCGCGGCGGCGGACACGAACACCACGTCCCCCTCCCGGACGGGGGTGAGGCGGGTGAGGGCGGCGTACGCGGTGAGGCCGGTCGTGCCGAGCGGGCCGAGGTAGGCGGCGGCGGGCGCGAGGTCCGGGTCGATGACGGTCGCGCCGGCGGCGTCCAGCAGGGCGTGCTCGCGCCAGCCCAGGAAGTGCGAGACGGTCGCGCCGACCGGGACGCCGTCCGCGCGGGACGCGATCACCTCGCCGACCGCCGCGCCGTCCAGCGGGGCGCCGATCTCGAACGGCGGCAGGATGAGGGACGGGGCGTCGTCCATCCGGCCGCGCATGTACGGGTCGACGGACATCCAGGTGTTGCGGACGAGGATCTGCCCCTCGGCGGGCGCGGGCAGCTCGGTCTCGACGAGGGTGAAGTCCTCGGGGCGGGGCTCCCCGGAGGGGCGGGCGGCCAGGACGATCTCGCGGGTCTTCGTGGAAGTCATGGGAGGAGAGTGCGCGAACGGACTGCGGGCTTCCTTTAGGTCCGCTGTAGGTCGGTTAGCCTGCGCTCATGCGATTCGGGGTGCTCGGTCCGCTGGCCGTGTGGACGGACGAGGGCGCGCCCGTGAAGGTGCCGGAGCTGAAGGTCCGGGCGCTGCTGGCCGACCTGCTCGTCCACGAGGGGCGCGCCGTTCCGGCCGACCGGCTGATCGACGATCTGTGGGCCGGCGAGCGGTTGCCGCGCAACCCCGGGGGCACCCTCCAGACCCGTGTCTCGCAGCTGCGCCGCGTCCTGGAAGGCGCGGAGAGCGGCGGCCGGGAGATGGTCGTGTCGCAGCCGCCGGGCTACCTGCTGCGGGTTCGTCCACAGGCTGTGGACAGTGAACGCTGGCGGGCGCTCGTCGCGGGCGCGCGCGCCGAGAATGAACCGCGCGCCAAGGCGAAGCTCCTCAACGAGGCGCTCTCGCTCTGGCGGGGCGAGTCGGCCTACGCGGACTTCGCGGACGAGGAGTTCGCACGAGTCACGGCGGCCCGCCTAGAGGAAGAGCGCCTGGTCGTACTGGAGGAACTCGCGGAAGCACGGCTCGCCCTAGGGGAGCACAGCGAGCTGGCCGGAGAACTGACCGGACTCGTAGCGCGGCACCCGTTGCGCGAACGGCTCAGAGCCGCGCACCTGCAAGCCCTCTACAGGTCCGGACGCCAGACCGACGCCCTCGCCTCCTACGAGGAACTGCGGCGGCACCTCGCGGAGGAACTCGGCCTGGACCCCGGCCCCGAACTCGCCGCCCTCCACGAGTCCATCCTGCGCCAAGACCTGCCGAGGCCGAGGCGTTCCAACCTGCCGGCGCCCGTGACCGAACTCATCGGGCGTTCCGAAGCGGTCGCCGAGGTGCGCTCCCTGCTGGAGACGTCCCGGCTGGTGACGCTGACCGGGCCGGGCGGAGTGGGGAAGACGAGGCTGGCGCTGGAGGCCGTGCGGGACGTCCCGGACGACGTGTGGCTGGTCGAGCTGGCCGGCCTGGAACGCACGGCGGGCAGGGACGCGCTGGCGGACGCCGTCGCCACGGCCCTCGGCGTACGGGACGACGCCCTCCCGCCGGGCGCGCCCGCCGACCCCGCCGAGCGGCTCGCGGAGGCGCTCCGCGACCGCCGCCTCGTCCTGCTCCTCGACAATTGCGAGCACGTGGTGGAGCCGGTCGCCACGCTGACCGGCGCGCTGCTGCGCGCGGTGCCCGGCCTGCGCGTCCTCGCGACCGGCCAGGAGCCCCTCGGCATCGCGGGCGAGGCGCTGTGGGCCGTGCCGCCGCTCGACCTGGACGCCGCCGGAAGGTCCAGCGCCGTCCGGCTGTTCGAGGCCCGCGCCGCCTCCGCCGCGCCCGGCTTCACCGTCGACGCCGCCAACCTCGATGACGTCATGACCGTCTGCCGCAGCCTGGACGGCATCCCGCTGGCCCTCGAACTGGCCGCGACGCGCGTCCGCGCCCTGGGCGTCCGCGAGCTGGCCCGGCGCCTGGACGACCGGTTCCGCATCCTGACGTCCGGCGGGCGCGACGCCCCGGCCCGCCAGCGCACCCTCCGTGCGATGATCGACTGGAGCTGGGAGCCGCTGCCGGAGCGCGAGCGGACCGTCCTGCGCCGCCTGGCCGTGCACGCCGGCGGCTGCACGCTGGCGGCGGCCGAGGAGGTGTGCGCCGAACCCGGCCTGGACGTCTTCGATGCCCTCGCCCGCCTGGTGGACCGCTCCCTCGTCTCCCTCGTGCCCCCGGCCGGCGCGGCGGACGGCCCCCGCTACCGCCTTCTGGAGTCGGTCCGGGCGTACAGCGCGGAACGCCTCGAAGAGGCCGGCGAGGCCGGCGAGATCCGGCGTCGCCACCTGCGCCACCATGTCGCCCTCGCCGAACGCGCCGAGCCGTACCTCTACGGGCACGACCAGCGTGCCTGGCTGGAACGCCTCGACCGCGACGCGCCCAACCACCGCGCCGCGCTGGAAGCCGCCGTCCGCCTCCAGGAAGGCGACCTCGCGCTGCGGCTGGTGAACGCCCTCGCCTGGTACTGGTTCCTGCGCGGGCGCCTGAACGAGGGCCGCCGCTCGCTCGAGACCGCCCTCACCCTGACCGACGACCCCGAGGCCAGGGCGTGGCGTGCCGGTTTCGCCCTGCTCGGCTGCGACGGCACCGATCCGCGATCCCGCGAAGAGGTCACGCTCATCGCCGAACACGGCACCCCCGCCATGAGGACGCGGGCGCAGTGGTTCCTGGGCTTCGCCTACCGCGGCTTCGGTGACCTGTCCATCACCAGCCGCCTCATGGACGAAGCGCTGGCCGAGTTCCGTACGCGCGGCGAACGCTGGGGTATAGCGGCCGCACTCGCCGTACGGGCCACCATCAGTCGCGCGCGCAGCGAACTGGACGCCGCCCACCGCGACGCGTCCGAAAGCGAGGAGCTGTTCCGCTCCCTGGGCGACCGCTGGGGGATGCTCAAGGCGACCAACAGCCTCGCCGAACTGGCCGAGATCGCGGGCGACTATGCCCGCGCCAAGGAACTGCACGGCGACGGCCTGCGCCTGGCCGGCGAGCTCGGGCTCCGCTCCGAGGAGTCGTTCCGCCACTCCGGCCTCGGCCGTGTCTCCCTCCTGGAACGGGACTTCGCGGCGGCCGACGAGCACCACCGCCGCGCCCTCCGGCTGGCCGCCGAGCAGGGCAACAAGGTCGCCGAGCACTTCGCCGAGGTCGGCCTCGCCCTCTCCGCCCGCAGGCAGGGCCGCTTCGCCGACGCCGAGGCCCACCTCCGCAAGTGGCTCGGCTGGATCCGGCAGGTCCACGGCGAGCCCGGGCTGCCGCTCGTACTCGCCGAGCTGGGCTTCGCCGCCGAGCAGCGCGGCGACCGCGACGCCGCCCGCGCCCTCCACCGGGAGGGCCTGGACGCCGCCCGCCGCATCGGCGACCCCCGCGCCGTCGCGCTCGCCTACGAGGGCCTCGCGGGCGCCGAGGACGACGCCGTGCGGGCCGCCCGCCTGCTCGGCGCCGCCGCCCGCCTGCGCGCCTCGGTCGGCGCCCCGCTCCCCGCCGCCGAGCGCGGCGACGTCGACCGGATCACCGCCGCCGCCCGCCGCGCCCTGGGCGACGACGCCTTCGCGGCCGCGTTCTCCTACTCAGGAGATCTTGAGTAGCAGCGCCCTGGGGCGGGCCGGCCCGCGCGGGAAGACTCGTCCGCATGACGAGACACGTCCTGGCCGCCGCGCTGACCTTCGCCGCGACGCTGCTGAACTGGTACGCCTGGCTCGGCTGGGACCAGCGCCGCGACGAGCACCCGGACGGTCACACCACCGGCCCTTACGAGGCCTGGCAGGTGGCCGGCCTGGTGCTCGTCCTGCTCGCGCTGGCCCTCGCCGCCGCCTGGTACGGCCACGCGGCGGCCGGCCTCCTCGGCGGCACCGCCGGCATGGCGGTGGCGGCGGCCGCCGACTGGTCGGACGACGCCAGCGGCCTCTGGCTGATCGGCGCCGGACTCGTCACGTTCGGCACCCTCCTGGTCGGCGGCATCGCGACCGGCCTGACCGCCCTCCTCCGGAACGGCCGCCGTCAGATCGCGAAGAACGGGACGGGCCACCTCCCCATCCGGTAGGGAAGCGTCACCGCGAGGTCACCGACCCGCAGTACCAGCCGGCGCCGTACGAGATCGCGGAGAGCGGGGGCCTCCACGTCCCGTACGGCCGCCGGCGTGAGGCAGGCCGTGAACGCGTCGATGAGCGCCGGGTCCTCCAGGACCGTCTGGACCGGCGACGCCGCGTCCCGGACGTCCTTGACCTGGAGGAACCCGGGCCCCATCCGGTAGTGGAGCGACCCGAACGCGTACGCCCGCGCCCACGCCTCCATCGCTTCCAGCACTTCCTTCGCCCCCTTGGCCGCCGCCGTCCCCGGCTCCAGCTCCACCGGCGGCGGCAGGTGATGCAGCAGGCTGAGGTCGATCTCCCCGCCGACCCGCCCGCGCCACGCGACCTGCCGCCCGGTGGGCGCCAGATCCCGCAACCGCGCCACCGCCTCGACCGTCGCCTCCGGATCCCCGCCGAGCTCCAGCGTCTCGCCGATGCCGCTCATACGTGCGGCCGGTAGCGGGCGGTCTCTTCGAGGGATTCGGCGACCTTGTGGACGGGGCCGCCGCGGGTCGCGATCGCCAGGTAGGTGGGGCCGTCGCGGAAGAGGAGGCCCTTCGCGACCTGCTCTTCGAGCCAGGACTCGGGGACGTCCACGTGCCCGGCGGCACGGCCGCGTTCCAGAGCGCGGTACGCGGCGGCCTCGGCGCCGGTGAGGACGTGGTCCGTACGGGGCCAGCCCACGCGGCGGTCCTCGATGCGCAGCAGGTCCGGGGTGTCCTCGGTGATGGTGAGGGACGAGGCGGGGTAGGCGTCGCGCCAGCGCAGGCCGACGTCCTGGAGGCGCTTCTCCAAGGCGTCGGAGATGCCCGCGGGCGGGGCGTCGAAGAGGTAGACCAGGTCGTCCAGCTCCTCGCGCGGCAGGTCGTAGACGTGGTCGTAGATGCGGTGCGGGCGGCGGTCGGGGAAGCCGAGTTCGGGCCGCTCGAAGTACGGGCTGAAGCGTTCGAGCAGGATGCGGCCGACCGAGCCGGGCGGCTGGAGGTGGACGAGGGCGGGGATCTGGGCGAGGACGTCCAGGTAGTCCTCGTCGGTCTCGCCGGGGAAGCCGCACAGGTGGTTCCAGGAGACGGTGATGCCCTCGCTCTCGCAGTCGCGGAGCGTGCGGACGTTGATCGTGGCGGTGGAGCCCTTGTCCATCAGCTCCAGGACGCGGGTGCTGAGGCTCTCGATGCCGGGCTGGACGCAGTGCACGCCCGCCCGGGCGAGCAGGCGGATCTGGTCGGCGCGGAGGTTGGCCTTGACCTCGTAGTGGATGCGCAGGTCCCAGCCCGTCGCGGCCAGCCCGGGCAGCAGGTCGCGGAAATACCCCATGTCCATGATGTTGTCGACGGTGAGGACGTCGAGAATGCGGTGCCGTTCGACGAGGTGTTCCAGGTCGGCGCGGAATCGTTCGGCGGGATGGGCGCGGAACGCGATGGACGAGCCATTGAGGCCGCAGAACGTGCACTGGTGCTTCTCGCCCCACCAGCATCCGCGCGCGCCTTCGAGCAGCAGTTTCGGCTCGATGTAGGGGCGTACGGACGACGAATCGAGCGCGGCCTGCCAGGCGTCGAAATCCGGCCGCGGGATGAGCGCCGGAGGAACGGGATGAGTGGCTTGCGGATTGGCCACGGAATCGTCACCTTTCCACCAGCAGACGCCGGGAAGGTGTTCGGGCGACTGGCCGGCGGCGACGCGCCCGAGCAGTTCGGGGAATACGCGCTCGCCCTCGCCGCGCACGACGAGGTCGACGAACGGGTGGTTGCGGTGCAGCGCGTGCCCCATCGCGCCGTCGCAGTTGCTCCCGCCCATGACGACCACCAGGCCGGGGGCCTGCTCCTTGAGCCTTCGCGCCAGCGCGAGGCTCGCGACGTTCTGCATGAACGTCGAGGTCAGGCCGACGACGTCGGGTTCGCCGGCCAGGATCTCGCGGGCGGCCAGCTCCACGAAGCCCGCGGCGAGCGGCCGCATGCGGCGGGCCGCGGAGGTGTCGAGCGCGCCGCCGCGGGCGTGCGCCGCGTACGCCTCCAGTTCGGCCGTGCGCCATTCCGGGTCGTCGTAAAGCGCGCCGGCGAATACCCAGTCGCCGATTCCGTGGAACACGTCTTCTACCGAAACCCGTTCGCAGGTCTCGGGTGTGATCTCGCCGCCGGTCTCGGCCAGCAGGTATTCCGCCCAGCGCAGGTAGCCGTGGTATTCGCGAACGGTGTCCATCGGGCGTACGTCGGCGAGCCGCGCGGCGAGCAGGGCGAGGGGCAGCGACGGCAGTTCGAACGACTGCCAGGGCATGGACACGAGGGTGACGCGGAGTCCGGCGCCATTGCCGGGCGGGGTGAGTGGGAGCATCATCCGGCCAGTGTCCGTTATTTACCATTCTGCGAAAATGCCCTGACCGGATAAGGTCATGTCCTTGCCCTGAAGATCATGACGTGATCTGGTGCCCACCATGCTCGCGGCGCTCAGGCACCGGCAATTCGCGCTGCTGTGGAGCGGGCAGGCGCTCAGCGCGATCGGGAACCGGATGTTCCCCGTCGTCCTGGCCCTCGTCGTCCTCGACCGGCACGGCGCCGCCGCGCTGGGGGCGGTGCTGGCCGTCCAGGGCGCGGCCCTGCTGGCCGGCGCGCTGGCCGCCGCCGCCGTGACCGACCGGCTGCCGCGCCGCACGATCATGATCGTGACGGACGCCGGCCGCGCGCTCGGCGTCGCCGCGCTCACGTTCGCCCCCGAGCCCACCCTGGTCCCGATCGTCGCGGCGATCGCCCTCGCGGAGGGCCTGTTCCAGCCCGCCTACGCGGCGCTGCTCCCGCGCGTCCTGCCCGCCGGACGCCTCCGGGAGGGCAACTCCCTGACGGCGTTCTCGCAGTACACCGCCATGATCGTCGGCCCCTCGCTGGCCGGTGCGGTGATCGCCGCCGCGGGGACGACCGCCGCTCTGTGGATCGACGTCGGGACGTTCGCCGCGAGCCTGGTGACGCTGGTGCCGCTGCACGAGCCCCGCGCCGGGCCGCCCGCCGCCCCCTGGACGCTCAGGGGCACCGGCCGCGACCTCGCCGGCGGCCTGCGCGCCGTCCTCGAACGCCCCTGGCTGGCCGCCTCCATGGCCACGTCCACGCTGGTCATGACCCTCGCCATCGCGCCGATGATGCTCGCCGCGCCGCTCGCCGCCGGCGGCCCCCGCGCGTACGGCGCCCTGTTCACCGCCCTCGGCGCGGGCTGCGTCATCGGAACGGTCCTGGCCGCCCGCCTCCGCACCGGCCGGCCGGGCGTCGCCGCCGTGGCGGGCCTTCTGGCCGTGACCGCCGCGCCCCTCGCCCTCGCCGCCCTGCCGCTCACCGCCGTCCTGCTCCTCTGGGGCGTCGCAGGAGCGGGCATCACCGTCTACGAAGTGCTGTGGACGACCGCCGTACAGCAGGACGTCCCCGACTCCCTCCTCGGCCGGGTCATGGCGCTCGACTGGGTCGGCAGCGAGGCGCTGACCCCCGTGGGCTACCTGCTGGCAGGGTTCGCGGTGACCGCCGTCGGCACCGCCCCCGTACTCGTGGCGGCCGCGTGCACGGTCGCGTTCACGGCACCGCTCGCCCTCCTCGTACGGGGCGGGGCCATGTTCTCGACGCCCGCCTAGGAGAGGTCCAGCACCCACGTGCAGAGCGTGTAGCTGCGCCGCTCGCCCTCGACCACCTCGGGCTCCGCGTCGGTGAGCCGGAACCCGGCCGCCCGCGCCACCCCGATGCTGGGGTCGTTGTCCGGCTCGATCTCCAGCGCCACCCGCGCGTACCCCAGGTCCCGGCGGGCGAGGTCGGTCATCAGCCGCACCGCCCGCACCGCCAGGCCCTGCCCCCGGTGCGCGGCGCCGACGACGTAGCTGATCGTGCCCTTCAGCCGGTTGAGCCGCACCTCGCCCTTGACCTCGGCCCCGTCCGTGGTGATGGCCAGCTGCACGCGCTGGTGCGCGGCCTGCGCCTCCCTCGCGCGCGCCAGGTACTCGCGCGCCGCCGCGAGGTCGAACGGCGAGGCCAGCGGCGTACGGTCGGCCACGTCCTTGTCGTCGAACAGCTCCACCATGGCCGCGAGATCGTCGTCGGCCCACTCGCGGAGCGTCAGCCCGTACCCGGTCAGCGTTGAGATTCGGTCCACGACGCCGACCGTACGCCGCCCCGGCTACCCGTACTGGACGATCTCGTGCCCGTTGCCGTCCTGATCACGGAAGGCGAACATCGGCGGCGTCCCCTCCCACTCCAGCAGCTCGTCCACCTCGACGCCCCGCGCCTTCATCGCGGCGTGCAGGGCGGCGGCGTCCCCGGTGCTGAACCGGACGCCGACCTCGCGCCCGGCGGGCTGCGCCGCGCTCTCCGGAACGAGCGCGACCTCCGTCCCCGACCCCGGCGGCGCCACCGTGATCCAGCGCCCCCCGAACCGCTCCAGCGGCACGTCCAGCCGCTTCTCCATGCCCAGCACACCCACGTAGAACGCGACGGCCTTGTCCTGATCGGTCACGGGTACCGCCACGGCCCCGATCCCGGTGACGCCCTGCTGATCCATCTCGTTCCTCCTGTACGCCGGGTTCACCGGATGACGACCGCGCGCGGCCGCGAAACTCATCGGCGGCGGAAGAAGTCCGCGGCGCGGTCCGGCAGGGCCGCGGGCCTGGTCCTGGGGTCGCTCGCCACCCTCGCGTACGCTCTGGCCAGGGGCTGGCCGCCGGTGGTGCCCGCCTGGGCGCTCGCCGCCGCGGCGGCCGCGACCCTGCTGCTGGGCGGCCTGGCGGGCCTCTACCCGGCCGTGCGGGCCGCCCGCCTGCCCCCGACCGACGCGCTGCGTTGAAAAAATCTCCGCCCGGGTGTCCATATGGGCGGGGCCCGTTCGTGGACATGGCGTACGACGTCCCGACAGACATACAGGAGCGGACCTATGAAGTACATGCTGCTGATCAACAGCGCCCCGATCGACGACGCGGGCCAGATCCCCGAGGACGACCCGTGCGAGATCCAGAAGTGGATCGAGTTCGACAAGGCGATCACGGACGCCGGCGTCGTCGTCGACTCCGCCTCGCTCGCGGACCTGACCACCGCCACCACCGTCCGGGTGAACGAGGCCGGCGAGCGCGTCATCACCACCGACGGGCCGTTCGCCGAGACCCGGGAGATCCTCGGTGGCTACTACGTCGTCGACGTCCCCGACCTCGACGCCGCGCTCGACTGGGCGGCGCGCTGCCCCGGCGCCCGCGACGGCGGCTCGATCGTCGTCCGCCCGGTCGGCGACCTCTAAGCGGGGCGGCGATGCCGGCGATGGACGACGGGGCCGCCGTCACGGCGGAGGCGGTGTTCCGGGAGGAGCACGGGCGGCTGCTGGCCGCGCTCGCCCGCCGCTTCGGCGACCTGGACCTGGCCGAGGAGGTCGCCGCCGACGCGATCGAGGCGGCGCTGGTGCACTGGCCCGCCCGCGGCGTACCGCCCAACCCCGGCGCCTGGCTGATGACCACGGCCCGGCGCAAGGCCGTCGACCGGCTCCGCCGCGACAAGGCGTACGCGGCCCGGCTCGCCCTCCTCCAGGTGGAGGCCGACCGGGCCGCCCCGCCCGCCACCGGCGACGAACTCCCCGACGAACGGCTGCAGCTCTTCTTCACCTGCGCCCACCCGGCGCTGCCCGCCGAGGACCGCGGCGCGCTCACCCTGCGCTGCCTCGCCGGGCTGACGACACCCGAGGTCGCGCGGGCGTACCTCGTCCCGCAGGAGACGATGGCCAAGCGGATCGTGCGCGCCAAGAAGAAGATCCGCGAGGCCCGGATCCCGTTCCGGGTGCCCGGCCCGGACGAGCTGCCCGGACGCCTGCCCGGCGTCCTCCAGGTCCTCTACTCGATCTTCACGGAGGGGTACACCGCCAGCTCGGGCCCCGACCTGCAGCGCCGCGACCTCGCCGACGAGGCGATCCGGCTCGCCCGCATCCTGCACCGCCTCCTGCCCGCCGAACGCGAGGTCACCGGCCTCCTCGGGCTGATGCTCCTGATCCACGCCCGCCGCGACGCCCGCACCGGCCCGGCCGGCGAGCTCGTCCTGCTCGACGACCAGGACCGCGGCCGCTGGGACCGCCCAATGATCGAGGAAGGCCTGCGCCTCGTCCCGGCCGCCCTCGCCGGCGGCCCGCCCGGCCCGTACGGCGTGCAGGCCGCGATCGCCGCCCTGCACGACGAGGCCGCCGACGTCGCCACCACCGACTGGCCGCAGATCGTCGCGCTGTACGACGTCCTGCTGACCCTCGTCCCGTCCCCGATCGTCCGCCTCAACCGCGCCGCCGCCATCGCCATGCGCGACGGCCCCGAGGCCGGCCTGGCCCTCCTCGACGAACTCGCCGCCGAGCCCCGCCTGCGCCGCCACCACCCGTACCCCGCGGCCCGCGCCGACCTCCTCCAACGCCTCGGCCGCCGCACCGAGGCCGCCGCCGCGTACCGCCAGGCCCTCACCCTCGCCGGCACGGCCCCCGAACGCGCCCTCATCCAACGCCGCCTCACCGAATTAGAGGAGCCGGACGAAGGTCCCTAGAGGGTGCGGAGCTCGGCGGGCACTTCCAGACGTCCCCGGCCCACCAGTACGGGGTCTGCCGTTCGGGGGTTATTCGTGGGCTCGGGTCGGCTCGGCTGGGGGCGTATCGAGTCCGCTGTAGAGGACTTCGCGGGCCTGTTCGGCGGCGCGGAGGAGGCTCTCGGTGACGAAGTCGAGGAAGCGGGCGGAGTTCTCCAGGCGGGTGGCGGCCGGGGTGCCGGCGCCGAGGATGGCGACGCCCTGCCGCGCGGCCTGGACGAACTGGTCGTTGTCCCGGGCGCTGCGGAGCATGCCCTGGTACCAGAGCTCGTCATCGACGACATAGCGTTCGCGGCGGCCTTCGTCGCGCTGGCGGCGGACGAGGTCGAGGTCGGCGAGGAACGTGATCGCCTTGGAGACGGACGCCGGGCTGACCTGGAGGCGCTGGGCGAGTTCGGCCGCCGTGAGGCTGCCGCTGTCGGTGGTGTAGAGGCAGGCCATCACCCGGGCCATCATCTTGGGCAGGCCCGAGGTCATGAAGACGGTGGCGAGGGTCTCCTCGTAGTCGCGTACGGCGTCGGCGTCGCGCCCGTACGGCTGGGGCTCGGCCGCCTGCCCGCGGGACGAGGCGGGTCGGCGCCGGTGGGCGCGGCGTTCGGTGGCGCGGTGGGCCAGGTCGGCGCGGTAGCCGGTGGGTCCGCCGTTACGCATCACCTCGCGCGTGACCGTGGAGGTGGGGCGTTCGAGGCGTCTGGCGATCTCCGCGTAGGCGAGGCCGTCGGCCAGCCCCAGCGCGATCTGCTGGCGCTCCTGCTGGGTGAGCCTGCCTCCCGGCATCGCGATCTCCTCCGTGCTCATCGGCGCGGCCGCCAGCCTAGCGCCCGCTCTCGTTCCATTGCAACGGAGGGTGGTGAGCATTGCGTTAAGCGGCGATCCATTGCAATGAATCAGCGCTTCTGTGTGGGGTGTTGCCAAGCGTGTGCAACGCACAGCTTACGGCTTCCATGAAGGCAACGTAGCGTTTCTGCTGTCAGAAATGAGTTTCCGTGCTGGCGGCGAAGGCGCGGACCAGCGGGGTGGCGTTCGCGGTGTGCCAGGCGAAGGCCCACCGGCAGGGCGGGGCGTCGCGGACGGGGACGTAGACCAGGTTAGGGCGGGGGTAGAACCGGGCGGTCTCGGCGGGGGTGGCGATGACGGCCTCCCCGGCGCCGACCGCCTTGAGCTGGTCGTCCCAGGTGGAGACGGTGGGGCCGCGGGGGATCAGGCGCCCCGACGGCGTGCGGAAGGGCTGGAAGGTCTCCTCCATGGAGGCCGGGATCGGTGACCGGTGCGCCACGAAGGTCAGGTCGCCGTAGTCCTCCAGGCCGACCGATTCGCGGTCGGCGTAGGGATGGGTGGCGGCCATGACGAGGACGATCGGTGAGGTGTGGGTGATCGGGCCGACGGTGATGTCGGGTTCGCGGACCGGCAGCCACAGGTGGGCCACATCGATCTCGCCCTCCTGGAGCGGGGTGAGCGGATCGACGGGGTTGAGATCGCGGTGGAGGAGCCGGACACCGGGGTGGCGGGTCCGGAACCGGTCGAGAACGTCGTCGAGCATCCAGCCCTGGGGGCCCATGGTGCCGAGCGTGAGCGTGCCCGAGACCTCGCGGGCGGCGTCCGACACCTCCTCGATCCCGTCGATGATCTGCTGGTAGGCGGGCCGGAGGAGCCGGTAGAGGCGTTCGCCGTCCGCGGTGAGGCGGACGGTCCGGGACGTGCGGGCGAACAGGGGCGCGCCGATGCGGCGTTCGGCCTTCTTGATGACGTGGCTGACCCGGGACGGGGTGATGTGCAGCCGTTCGGCGGTGCGTCCGAAGTGCAGTTCCTCGGCCAGCGCCAGGAAGATCTCGATGTCCCGAAGCTCCATGAAACCCCCTGGATCGATCGTGAACCTAGCGGTCACCGCTGCGTTGACACAACTCGCATCGATGACCGGCCGGGCAACGCTGCCTTGCCGACTTCGCCGTTGTTCGGCGGCGGCCGTCCCGCCAGCCTGTTGACGGGCGCTCCACGCGCTGACCGGGCGGAACGCCGGGCGGGCCGATGACAGGGATGGGACGTGACCGATGACGAAGGCGGCTGACCGGGCGGCGCGGGTACGCGTCGCGCGGGCCGATCCGGCGCGGGAGGAGCCGGACGGGCCGCGCCTGCGGGCCTGGCACGCGGTGGTCACCGCGTCCATGGCCGAGGACGCGCCCGGTACGGCGCCCGTGGACCCCGAGCGGTTCCACGCCCTCCTGACCGGTGGGGCGACGGCCGTCTGGACGGCGACCCGCGCGGGCCAGGTCGTCGGGCTGGCGGTGCTGCGCCCGCCGTCCACCACCGCGACGGGACGCGCGTACGTGCACGTCCATCCGGTGCACCGGCGCCGGGGCGTCGGGGACGAACTGGTGGCCGCGCTGGCCGCCGAGGCGCGCGCCCGCGGCCTGCGCGGCGCCGTCGCGGCCGTTCCCGTGGGCGGGACCGGCGACGCCTTCTGCCTGCGGCGCGGCCTGACCCGCGTACGGACGCTGCACCATCTGCTGCTGTCGCTGCGCGAGCTACATCCGGGCTGGCTGGACGAGATGGTCGCGGTCGAGCATCCGGGCTACCGGCTGGTCAGGGCCGCGCGGATCGCTCCACCGGGCCGCGCCGGCGCCGTTCCCGGCGATGTGCTGCTGACGGTCGCCGCCGAGCACGGCCGCAAGGTCGTCGGCTGCACGGAGGTGGTGGTCCCCGGCGGCGACGGGCCCCGCGCGACCCAGCACGACCGCCCGCCGGCCGGCGACCACCACGGCCTGGGGCTGGATCTGTGGGTGAAGGCGACGATGCTGCGCCTGCTGTACGACCGGTACCCGCAGGTCATCGAGGTCGCCACCGACAGCCCCGGGGACGACGCCGAGTTGCTGGCCGTCAACCGCCACTTGGGGTTCTGGCTGCACCACCGGACCAACGAGTACCGCCTCGACGTCGGGTCCGGAAGGGAGTCGTGGCCCGCGTCCTGAGCGTCCGCCCCTCCCGCTCCGCGGCCTCCCCGTAGCCTTCACCTTCATCACAATGCAACGAACGATCCTGATCGTTGCATTATCTGTCAGCGTTGTTGCAATGATTAAGTGGAATCTACCTGCGAAAATGCTGTGCGAGCGCAACGTGAGTGTTGTCGGAACCAGAAAAGCAACGTAGCGTTTGCGATGTCAGAAAGAGCGAACGCACCACAAGGAGAACGAGAATGAACACCTACGCCACCCCCGCCCCGATCACCGCCCGCCTGGACGTGCCCGCCGGCCGCGTGCAGTTCATCGCCGCCGACCGCGCCGACACCACCGTCGAGGTCCTGCCGGCCAGCCCCTCCAAGAGCCGCGACGTCAAGGCGGCCGAGGAGAGCACGGTCGACTTCGCCGACGGCGTGCTGCGCGTCAAGGTTCCGGTCAGGAACCAGTACATCGGCTCCGGCGGTGCGGTCGAGGTGACCGTTCAGCTGCCCGCCGGCTCGCGGGTCGAGGTGAAGGCGGCCGCCACCGAACTGCGCGCCGTGGGACGCCTCGGCGAGGTCTCCTTCGACGGCGCCTACCGGCAGATCAAGCTGGACGAGGCCACGAGCGTGCACCTGGCCGCCACCGACGGCGACGTCGAGGTCGGCCGGCTGGACGGCGACGCCGAGATCAGCACCCAGCGCGGCGACATCCGCATCGCCGAAGCCACCGGCGGCACCCTGGAGCTGACCACGCAGTCCGGCGACATCTCCGTCGCCGCCGCGGCCGGCGTCTCGGCCGCCATGGACGCCGGCACCGGCCACGGCCGCGTCACCAACGCCCTGAAGAACGACGGCGCCGCCGGGCTGACCATCCGGGCCACCACCTCCCACGGCGACATCGCCGCCCGCAGCCTCTAACCCCTTCGCACCCCCCGCACCCCCGTAAGGAGCAGGAACATGACGAATCTGGCCATCGCAGCCACCGGGCTGCGCAAGTCCTACCCCGGTAAGGACGGCGACAAGGTCGTGCTCGACGGCATCGACCTGCACGTCCCCCAGGGCACGATCTTCTCGCTGCTCGGCCCGAACGGCGCCGGCAAGACCACCACCGTCCAGATCCTGTCCACGCTGATGCGGGCGGACGGCGGCGAGGTGCAGGTGGCCGGGTTCGACTTGGCCCGCCAGGCCGACGACGTGCGCGGCGCGATCGGCGTCACCGGCCAGTACTCCGCGGTCGACAAGCTGCTGACCGGTGAGGAGAACCTGCTGCTGATGGCCGACCTGCACCACCTGTCCCGCAAGGACGGGAAGCGCAAGGCCGCCGAGCTGCTGGAGCGCTTCGACCTCGTCGAGGCGGCCCGCAAGCCCGCCTCCACCTACTCCGGCGGCATGGCCCGCCGGCTGGACCTGGCGATGACACTGGTCGGGGACCCCCGGCTGATCTTCCTGGACGAGCCCACCACCGGCCTGGACCCGCGCAGCCGCCGCTCCATGTGGCAGATCGTCCGCGAGCTGGTCGCGTCCGGCGTCACCATCTTCCTGACCACCCAATACCTGGAAGAGGCCGACCAGCTCGCCGACCACATCGCCCTGCTCGACCACGGCACCCTGATCGCCGAAGGCACCGCCGACGAACTCAAGCGGCTCATCCCCGGCGGCCACATCCAGCTCACCTTCGCCGACGCGCGGCTGCTCGACGCCGCCCACGTGCTCGTCGGCACCGGCATCGCCGACCCCGAGACGCTCACCCTGCGGGTCCCCAGCGACGGCGGTGTGGACGCGGTCCGCGAACTGCTCGTCGCCCTGGACGAGCGTTCGATCGGCGTCGCCGAGATGAGCGTCCACACCCCCGACCTCGACGACGTCTTCCTCACCCTGACCGGTCAGCAGAACCAGAAGCAGGAGGCCACCCGATGAGCACCCTGACCCTCGCCGCCCGCGACTCGGCCACCATGGTCCGCCGCCAGCTCAAGCGCCTGATCCGCTACCCCTCCATGACCATCCAGCTGATCATCACACCCGTGATCCTGCTGCTGCTGTTCGTCTACGTCCTCGGCGGCACCCTCGGCGCCGGCATCGGCGGCGGCCGCGACACCTACGTCAACTACGTCCTGCCCGGCATCCTGCTGATGGCCGCCGCCACCGCCGCCACCGGAACCGCCGTCATGGTCGCCACCGACATGACCGAAGGCATCATCGCCCGCTTCCGCACCATGCGCATCTCCCGCGCCTCCGTCCTGACCGGCCACGTCGTCGGCAGCGTCGTCCAGCAACTACTCGGCATGGTTGTCCTGATCGCCATCGCGTTCGCGATCGGGTTCCGCCCCAACGCCACCCCCCTCGAATGGCTCGCCACCGCCGGACTGCTCACCCTGTTCATCATCGCCATCACCTGGCTGTCGGTCGCCCTCGGCCTGAAGTCCTCCACCCCCGAGGCCGCCAGCAACGCCCCCATGCCGCTGGTCCTGCTGCCCTTCCTCGGCAGCGGCTTCGTCCCCACCCACGACATGCCCACCGCCCTGCGCTGGTTCGCCGACTACCAGCCCTTCACCCCCATCATGGAAACCGTCCGCGGCCTCACCCTCGGCACCGAAATCGGCAACAGCGCCGCCATCGCCACCACCTGGTGCACCGCCATCGCACTCGCCTCCTACCTCTGGGCCAAGCACACCTTCAACAAGGCCTGACCATGAACGGGCCGAACAGGGCCGCCAGACCACCCGGTCCGGCGGCCCTGACCCCTTTTGTACGCGGGTGAGCTTGTCTGGATTCAGGACGGCGAAGAGGGCGTGGACGCGGCCCCCGCGGACGTCCGCGGTGACGATCTGGTGGAAGCCGTCGATGGTCAGGCTCAGCCTCCACCCCCGCCTCCGCCCGCCCGGAACGGGACAGCGCGATCACCTCATGCCCGGTGCTGCCCAGCAACGGGACCAGCTGCCGGCCGACGACCCCGGTGGCTCCGGCGACGAGAACTCGCATGACCACTCCTGACGTTCCGTGGATGTACCGGAATCAGGACGGCCGGCCCCCTTCCGCCGTGACCACTCGCCGTGTGATGTGGCTCACTCATGCGTCAGTAATGCCAGCAGTAGACACCACTGCCGTCCCCGGCCTGGACGGCGGTCCGCGCAAGCTGCGCCACGCCCTGCAGGATCTCCAGCGGATCGTCATCGGTCATGTCGTCGCCGTCCTCCAGCCGGAGTCGCTCGGCCCAGAGTTCCGCCAGGTCACGCAACTGGTCCGCGGTGGCCCTGGCCAGCGCGCGGACCAGCTTCTCCGGCAGGACGAACACCCCGGTGCCGTCGTTGACGATGGGCGCGACGTAACGAGGCCAGGCGCCCTTGCCCGAGTGGAAAAGCTCCTCCTGCGGCGGGACGCCGCCCGGCAGATCGTCGAAATACGCCTGCCACGTCACGACCGCGTCGTCCGGGTAGAAGTCATGGCAGACCACCGAGGGCATCGCCGGCCACGGCCCCCGGGCTCGCGCCGAAGCGGCGATCGCGTCGTTGGACGCGATAAAGAACGCGATGTCCACCCCGGCATGATGCCAGCCGCACCACAGAGCTCCCGCACGCCACCCCTCATCTTGGACTGTTAGCACCAAACGCTAAAAGACACTCCGGATGTGACAATTACAAAAACACTTCTTGCTCGCCTCGCCGAACCGACGTAGCTTCACGGAAACGGCATGGAGCGAACCCTCCCGCTCGGGTCGCGCCTTTCCACTCCTGGAAGGGATCGAAGCATGGTACGAGCGATCATCAGACGCATCTCCATTCTGCTGACCGCGCTCGCCGCGGCCCTCTCCCTCGCGATCCAGCCGGCGTCCGCCGCCGGCTGGGTCATCTCCGAACCCCACGGGACGCCCGTCGAGTTCAGAGGACTCGGGGTCGTGTTCAGTTCGAGCGGGGGCACGTTCCTGACCTGTGCCCAGCACTCCATGTACGGCACGCTCGCCGATCCGGCGCCGGTGAAGTTCGCCGAGCTCGAAAGCCACGCATTCACCAACTGCACCGGTCCGCTGGGCCTCACGATGACCGTGAGTGCGGGCAGCGATGTATGGGACCTCAACGCCGTTTCCATGACCAGTGACCCCGATAGAAACAATGTCGAGTTGGTGAACGTGGAAATGCACCTCAGCGGTGCGGGGTGCTCCGCAAGGCTCACCGGCGCGATTCCGGGCGTCTACTACAACAATGGAGCCGTTCTGAGCTTCGGCGACGGCATGTACCTGACCGCGTCCAACGTCTCAGGGTGCCTCGGCCTCGTCACGAACGGTTCCTCGGTCGGCATCACGGCCGACTACGAGGCCGATCCGCCGTTCACCCTCATCTACCAGTAGGCGCCGCATCATGAGACGCATCGTTATCTTGCTGACCGCGCTCGCCGCGGCCCTCTCCCTCACGATCCGCCCCGCCTCGGCCACCGGCTGGATCATCTCCGAACCCCACGGCACCCTGGTCTGGTTCAGCGGGCTCTCGGTGTCGCTCGTATCCCCCGGAGGCGCGACGCTGGCCTGCGAGGAGCACTACATGGGCGGCGCGCTCATCAACAGGCCCGACCCGCGAATCGCCTTACTGAACGACCAGGGATTCACCAGATGCGGCGGTCCGTTCGGCATGGTGTTCGAGATGTACGTGAGCAACACCTGGGAACTCACCGCCATCTCCCCGACAGCGGACCCCGACGTCAACAACGTCGTTCTGACGAACATCTCGCTGCACCTCAACGGACCGGCCTGCAGCGCCTCGTTCACCGGCTCGATCCCGGGCACCTACGACAACGAGACCGCGGAACTGCACCTCGACGGCACCGGCAGCGCGTCCCTCACCGCCTCCTCCGTGTCCGGCTGCCTCGGGATCGTCCGGAACGGAGACATCTTCACCTGGACGGGCGACTACCTGGCCGACCCGCCGTTCACACTCCACATGGAGTAACGAGCCCCGTTGCGCCACAAGGTTTCCAGCCCGTGGGACGAAGTGCTCACGGAGGTCACGCACGGTCGGCGTGGTTCAGGAGGTAGGGGCAGACCTGACAAGAATCTCGGCGAACTCGCGCACAGCGGGCCGCTCCCGCTTATCCGCAGGGACGGCGCGCAGGACCGTTCTGCCGGTCTCAGTGATCATCTGGCTGCGGTACGAGCCCGGCAGCCCGTCGAGAATCTCGGCGGCCTGCCGGGCGCCCTGGTCGATGCCGCCGGCCACCGCCGTGCAGAGCGCGTCGTGCAGGCGCACCTGGACGGATACCTGGTAGTCCGGATTGGACGAGGCCAGCACGAGTTCGCTAGCGCGGGACGCCTGCTTCTCGTCGCCGACCCCGGCGAAGACCATGTTCTCGGCGAAATGCAGATGCCCGTTGTTCCAGTAACCCGGCATGACGCCTTTCGGGGCGGGCGCTGTGGCGGCCAGGTCGCGGTAGGTGTTCAGTACGCGGCGAGCTTCCCCGCGACGACCGAGAAGGGCGAGGGCTTTCGCCTGCGAGCAGGCGACCAGGGCCATGCCCGTGGACGGTGCCCGCCCCGCGATCTGCTGGGCGCTCTGAGTGAGCCGCAGGACGGTCCCCGCGTCACGCTGGCCGTACAAGCCGTGACCCGCTTCCGTGGCGCGGATGCCGAGGCGAAGTTCGAGGTCCCCGGACACATCGGCCGCGGCCTTCGCGGTACGCCACCACTGGATCGCGGAGCCGTGCTCGCCGAGACGCGTCAGCGCGGCCGCGTGCAGGGTCGAGAGCGCGGCCACGACAAGCTGGAGATCGCGGTCGTCTTCACCGGCGGCATGGAGCTGCCGCTGGAGCGCGAGCAGGTCCACCATGAGGTCGTTCCGTACCTGTACGGGCGGACGGGTGCGCAGCGCGTGCAGATGGTCGTCGCAGGCCAGTTCCCAGTCCTCGACGGATCGGGCCCTGCTGTTCAGGGCCAGGGTGAGCAGGTCGCGAACGGATACTCCGGGCGAAGCGACCGCTCCGGCACTCAACCCGAGGGCGGCCAGCAGCAGTAGGCGACGCTCCATCTCGTCCCAATCGAAAGGTGCCGTTTCTGCTCAGGTCGCGGACGCGACCTGCGGCGCGGGGGCAGTCCTGGTGAGGACGTCGGCGAACTCGCGCACGGCGGGCCGTTCCCGCTTTTCCGCAGGCACGGCGCGCAGGACCGTTCTGCCGGTCTCAGTGATCATCTGGCTGCGGTACGAGCCCGGCAGCCCGTCAAGAATGGCGGCGGCCTGCCGGGCGCCCTGGTCGACACCGCCGGTCGCGACCGTGCAGAGGGCCTCGTGAAGCCGGACGTTCGCGATGTACTGGTAGTCGAGGAACGGGTGGGCCAGGACCTGGTCCCGCGCGGTGTCCGCCGCTTGCTCCTCGCCGGCCGCCGCATGGACCCAGCTCTGGGTGAAGCGGATCTGGTCGCTGGTCCAGTAGGCGGGGATGAGATCCGAAGGCCAGTCGTCGGGGGCGGCGTTCACGAATCCGCGCAGCACTCGCTTGGCCTCCGCATGCCTGCCGAGGAGGGAGAGCGCCTTCGCCTGCGTACCGGCGATGAGGGCCACGCCGAGAGAAGGACGGCTTCCCGCGATCTGCTGGACCTGGCGCGTGAGGTGCAGCACGGTCGCCGGATCGCGCTGCCCGTAGAGACCGGCGCCCGCCTCCGAGCGCCGGACCATGAGGCGCAGGTCAAGGTCCCCGGTGGCGTCGGCCGTCGTCCGGCCCGTACGCCACCAGCGGATCGCCGCACCGTGCTCCCCGAGCCGGGTCAGGATGTTGCCGTGCAGGGTCGACAGGGCGGCCAGTACGCGCAGCAGTTCCGTGGTGTCCTCGTCGCCCGCACCCTGAATCTGCCGCTGGAGGGCGAAAAGGTCGAGGACGAGGTCTTCGCGGGCCTCCTGCGGTGGGCGCGTACGGAGGGCGTAGAGGTGGTCGGCGCAGGCGAGATACCAGTCGTCGATGCCGCGCGGTGCGCTGGTCAGGGCGGCGTCCAGCAATTGGCGCGCCGTCTCCCCGAGCGATGCGAACCCTCCCGCACCCACGCTGAGGATGGCCAACTGCAGCAGGCGTCGACGCTCCATCTCGCCCCAATCGTGGGGAGTGTCCGTCTTTTGGACGCTACCCAGGTCGGGTGATTCTGACTCGGAATAGGTGAAGAGTTCGTTCTCGGTCGTGCCGTACGCGAGGGCGTACAGGAGGCGATAGCGGGGCCCGACGCCGTGGTCGGCGGCCTCGTGGCCGCGGATCGTTCGTTCGAGATCTCGGGGTTTGGGGAGTTCTCGTCGGATCCGCTCGGGAGCGACTTCGCGGATGCGTTCGGCGAGGCCGGTGACGGTGTAGCCGCCGGTGTTGCGGCGGTTGCGCAGTATTGCGGCGGTACGGGTGGTGTCGCGGGCTGGCATGGCCTCAACCCTCCGTGTGATCTGCGGATATCCGCGGATACGCAGGCCGTTTCCGCGCTCACCTGTACGTATCACGGTCACTGTGAGTCGCGACGTCCTTTCGTGAAGTAACGACGGGGAGATGTTGCTTGCTCCCGAGGTGAGGCGGCCCTGGACGGTGTATGGCGCCGTGGCCACGAGGGTGCCGCAGCCCATCACGGTCAGGATGAGGCCGCGTTCTTACAGGGCCCCGCGGATCGCAGGCGACGCCGTACTCCACGGCGAGGTCGCGCTTGGCGGGGAGGCGGCCGGGCTTCAGTTCACTGGCGGCGATGCGCGCGGCGATGTGGTCGGCGACCTGGACGTACACGTACGCGAAACCGTCAAGTGTGCGGCGGTTCAGGCTGTGGGGAGGGCGTTCGGAGCGGGAGCGGTTTTCACGAGGAGCTCTGCGAATTCCCGTACGGCGGGCCGCGTCCTTTTCTCTCCCGGAATGGTGCCGAGCACGGCCTTGCCGGTCTCGGTGATCAACTGGCTGCGGTACGGGATCGGTAGTGCATCGAGTATGCCCGCCGCCATCCGAGCGCCCTCGTCGATCCCGCCGTTCACGATGGTGCAGCGGGCGGCGTGGAGCTTGACGTTGGTCATGTACAGGTATTCGCCGGGACGGTTGTGACTGAGCACGATCTCGCGAGCCCTGCCCGCCTCGGCCTCCTTCCCCGCGCCCCCGTAGACCCAGCTCTCCGCGAAGTGCGGCTGGTCGAAGGTCCAGAGAGTCGGGAAGACGCTCGCGCGGCCATCCGTTCCGTCGTAGTGCACGAACAGGTGCAGTGCTCGCTGGGCTTCGTCGTGGCGGCCGAGGAGGGAGAGAGCCTTCGCTCGGGTGCCTGATAGATCGGCCTTCCAGAAGGAAGGGCGGTCGCCTGCGAGTCGCTCTGCGGCGTTCACCAGTCGGAAAACGGTTCGCAGGTCGCGCTGGCCGTAGAGGCCGAAACCGGCTTCCTCGGTACGGACCATCATGCGTACGTCGAGGTAGCCGGACGCGTCGGCGGCCGCCTTGGCCGTGCGCCACCATTGGAGTGCGGGGCCGTGCTCGCCCAGGCGGGTCAGGACGTTCGCGTGGAGTGTGGAGAGCGCCGCCGCGATCCGGTGCAATTCGGGGACGTCCTTGTCCCGCGTAGTCTTCAGTTGGCGGTGAAGGGCCAGCAGTTCGACGCTCAAGCTCTCGCGTACCTGGAGCGGCGGGCGGGTGCGGAGGCCGTGGAGCTGGTCGACGCAGGTCATCACCCAGTCGTCGATGGAGCGGGACTCGCTGTCCACGGCGAGGTCGAGCAGTTGGCGTACGGCTTCTCCGGATGAGGCGAACGTGCCGGCGCCCAGTCCGAGGGCCGCCAGCAGCAGGCGTCGACGCTCCATCTCGTCCCAATCGTGAGGAGTGTCTGTGCCTTGATGGCTACCCCGTCCGGATTGTTCTGACTCGGAGGGGGCGAAAAGCTCGTCCTCGGTGGTGCCGTACGCGAGGGCGTACAGGAGCCGGTATCGGGGGCCGACGGAATGCTCGCCCGCTTCGTGGCCGCGGATGGTGCGTTCGAGGTCTCGGCGGCTGGGGAGCTCTCGCCTGATCTGTTCAGGGGCGACCTCGCGGATGCGTTCGGCGAGGCCGGTGACGGTGTAGCCGCCGGTGTTGTGGCGGTTGCGCAGTATTGCGGCGGTACGGGTGGTGTCGCGGGCTGGCATGGCCTCAACCCTCCGTGTGATCTGCGGATATCCGCGGATACGCAGGCCGTTTCCGCGCTCACCTGTACGTATCACGGTGACTGTGAGTCGCGGGACTATTTCGTGAAGTGACGGCGGGAGGGTTTGCTTGCCGCCGGGACAGGCGGGCTCGCCGTGGTCAGCGGATAAGCGCGGATACGCGGTGCGTCCGTGCTTATCCGTTCGCCATCACGGCGCCTCTCCGGTGTTGGCCAGGTCGGTGAACGGCAGGGGGCAGTCCTGCTCGGCGGCGCAGGTGAGGAGGTCGTCGCACCCGGCGGCCAGGGCCTGGCGCAGTGTGGCCGCGATGGCCTGGAGGCCGGTGATTCTGGCTTCGACCTCGGTGAGCTTGGTGTGAGCGCGGTCGCGCAGGCCGGTGTCAGGGCGCCGGTGGCGGTGGGTGCCGGCCTCCAGGAGTTCGGCTACCTCGTCCAGGGTGAAGCCGAGCCGTTGCGCGGTCTTGATGACACGCAGCGTCGTCACCGCCTCGGCGGGATACAGCCGGTGCCCGCCGGGGGTGCGGTCCGGCTCGTTCAGGAGGCCGCGGCGCTCGTAGTAGCGCAGCGTCTGCTGGTTCACTCCGGCCGCGGCCGCGACCTGCCCGCTGCGCAACCGGCCGCCGGTGGTCATGGCCGCGTCCCCGCGGTGCTCCTGTCGGCGGCGCGGGCGGCCAGCGCGTCCAGTACCTCGATGTGCGGCTCGTCGACGGTGACGTCCAGAGCTAGCGCGCCGCCGGTGGTGGTCAGGGTGAAGGTGAAGAAGGAGCAGCACCCGGTCTCGCGGGTGGCCAGTTCGGCCGCTCGTGCGGCGACCGCCGGGTCGGGGCGCAGTTCCAGGCGCACCTGGCCTGGACCCGTGGGCCGCACCCGGGTCACCGCTTCGGCGAACAGCGCGTCGAACTCCGCCAGCCGCAGCGGCCGCTCGGCGGTCGGCAGCGTGCACGCGCGCGGCGTCCATTCCATGTCCTGACCTGCGTCGTCCGGCACCCGCTGTAGGTCCATGCCTTCGACGGTAAGCCTGTACCCAGGTACCGGATGCAAGCCGGGCGGCGGATATTCGCGGATGCGCTGCGTATCCGCGCTTATCCGTCCCTATCACGGTGACTCTGCGGTGCCGAGGCGCTTCACTGGGTGACGGCGGGCGTGCTTGCCCGCTCCAGAGACAAAGCGGCCCCGGACGGTGTTGCAGCACCGTTTGCCCGGGGCCTTGATCCGACAACGGAGGTCGGACCCATGGGCGATCGTACGACCGAGACCGGGCCGCTCGCAGTGCTCGGCGACTTCCTGACCGCGTGCGGCTTCACTGTGGAACGGGACGCGGGCGGCCTCAGGGTGAGCAATCCGCAGGTCCGGGGCTGCTGCACGGTGGTGAGCGACACGGTCACCTGCCGGGAGCGGGCCGAGGACGGCGGGCGGATGTGGTTCTGGACGTCGTGGGGCTGGCCGATCGCGCCCGCCGACCGGGTGACGGACGCCGCGCTGCGCGTGCTGGAGTACCTGGGTGAACGCTCCCACGGAGCCGGACGATGACCGCCGCGGCGCCGTGGACGGTGCTGGAGCTGAATCCGGAACGGGTCCTGGCCGAGCTGACGCGCCGGTTCCCGGGAGTGTGCGCGTGGCGGGGCGAGTACACCGGCTCCTGGTGGGCGGTGGTCCGCGACCGGTACGGGCGCGACCGGCTGATCGAGGCCGCCTCCCCCGCCGAGCTGGGACGCCGCCTGGAGGAGCTCGGCCGGTGGCGGGGCGTTCCGAGGTACGCGCGCACCCCCGCGCCGCCGAGGCCGAGACCCGCACCTTCGAGACCCCCGCGGGGCCCAGCGCGCCAGACACCGCCCAAACGGCGATCCCTGCTACGGCGGATGCTGGGGTTGTGAACCGGGCCCTTGGACATGTCCGATGCCGGGCCTGGTGCCCTGTGGCTTGCCCGTGGTGTCAGCGTTCGTGGACGGTCTTGAGGTCGATGTCGAGGGCGAAGGGCTGCGTTGCGGTGATGCGGCCGTGGTGTACGCCGGTCGCGACGTATCCACCGGTGGCGTCGTCGAGTTCGTAGGTGTAGACGGCGAACGCCGGTGCGGTCTGGTCGGTTTCCACCCGCCAGTAGTGCCGGATGCCCGTCCCCGCATACAGAGCCGGCTGCATCCGCCGGTCCTTCCGCTTGGTCGACGGTGACACCACCTCGGCGACGAGGGTGACCGACTCTGCGTGAATGGGACGTTCGTACGGGTCGTGTTCGGCCGAGTAGACGACGATGTCGGGGGCGATCTCGACCGGCTCCACTTCGTCGTCGTCCAGGAGCACGTCCACATCCGTGTCGACCTGCCAGGCGTCAGGGGCCGCGTCTTCGATACGGGTCGCCAGACGCCGCGCGATGCGCCGGTGGATCGGGCGGGGCCGTGGGCTCACGACGAGTTGTCCGTGGATGAGCCTCACACGTACTGGGAGGTCTTCGGGCAGCGCCTCGTAGTCTGCCCGAGTCCAGGTGTCACCGGACGGCAATGGCAGAGTCATCGCGGGCATGGCTCCTGGTGCCTCCGGTCGAGTCGGTACGGGTACTCAGCCCAGCGTAACTTCGGCGCATTCACCTGAACCTTCTCAAGGAACGGACGGGCCCGGTTCGTGGGTGGGGGGTGAACCGGGCCGTCGCGTTCAGGGGTGGCGTGGGGACTTGTCCGTCCAGCCGGCGCTGAGGACGAGCTCGCGGCTGAGGACGTCGCCGGGGCGCATCCCGGCCATCTTTCCGCCGGGCTTCACCACGACGCGGCGGCCGGCGAGGAGCTCGTACGTGCCGGGCTTCAGGATGAGCTGGTAGTCGTACACGGTGCCGGCCGCGGTGCCGCGGGCGGCCAGCCCGATGCCGGTACGGCCGCGGTCGTCGGTGACCTCGCCGATCGAGCGGACGCCGGAGACGTCGGCCAGGGCGCGGAAGGCGGCGGCCCGGACCTTCGGTGTGGCGGGCCGATGGGTGAGGAAGTCGTAGCCGGCCATGAGGCGGCCTCCGGCGTCGCCCGTGCCGAGCACCGCTTTGACCTGCTTCGGGTCCTCGGCGGTGTGCAGCCAGTCGCCGGGGGCCTGCTTGCGCGCGTGGCAGCTCCACCGGAGCGACGGGTCGCCCGGCCGGGCGCAGCGCTCGTCGCGCTTCTTGTTCATCAGCTTCTTCCGGGCCGGGTCGGTCTTGTCGGCCGTCCAGCCGCCGGAGCGCGCGCCGGGGGTCCTGCCCGGAACGGTGCTGAGGGTCGTCCAGCGGTCGTCCGACCACACGCGCATGGTCGCCGGCGAGCCGGCCTTGAGCCAGGCCGCCTTGTCGGCCAGGGTCAGCGGCTTGGCGCCCAGGTCGCGGGCGTAGTGGACGTCGGTGTCGGAGGTGGAACGGGCCGTCCACCGGTCCCACTGCGACTGGTGCCCGAGGATGGTGTAGCCGCCGGCGCCCTTGCCGACGCGGTACGCCTGGCCGTCGATCGTCTGGACGCGCCAGTAGCGCCCCTCGGGTTCCTGGGCCGCCTGCTCGGCCGCGGCGAGCAGGATCGAACGCGCGGATCCGTCGGCGCCCGGCTGCGGCGCCACCGTCCCGCCGCCCCCCAGCGCGGCGACGGCGACGGTGGCGGCGGCGCCCGCGGCGACCAGGCCGGTGAGGGCGAGCTGGAGCCGGCCGAACGGGAGCCGCCGGGTGCGGCGCGCGCCGCCGCGTCCGGCGATCTCGTCCTGCAGCGCCCTGAAAGCGGCCCCGGTCGCGCGTTCGGACGGGGGCGGCGGCTCCGGAAGGAGGTCGCGGACCGTCTTCGTCTCGTTCATGCAGTCGACTCCTCGGCGATGAGCATCGGGTTGACGCCGTCCAGGGCCTCGCGCAGCTTCTTGCGGGCGCGGTTAAGGCGGGAGGCCACCGTTCCGTTCTTGAGGTCCAGGGCCGCGGCGACCTCGTCGTACGTGAAGTCCGCGAGGGCGATCAGCAGCAGGACGTCGCGCTCGCCGGGCGACAGCCGGGCGAGGGCCCTGGCCAGTTCGCCGCCGGCCCCGCCCGCGGTCACCCAGGCGGCGACGCGGTCGTCGTGGCCCGGCGCGGCGCCGTCGGCCGGGGTACGGGCGAGGGCTCGGTAGCGGCGGCGCTCGGCGCGGCGGTGCAGGCCGACGAGGTTGGTGGCGATGCCGTACAGCCAGGGCCGTACGGCGCCTCTCGCCGGGTCGAAGCGGTCCCGGCGGCGGAACGCGGCCAGGAACGTCTCGGCGGCTATGTCGTCGGCGGCGTCGGTGCCGAGCCGCCGGGCGACATAGCCGTGGATCTCGTCGAAGTAGCGGTGGAACAGCTCGGCGAACAGCTCGGGCTCTTGCCGCGACCCCTCGATCAGCTCCGCGTCCCCGGGTGGCGGGTCGTCGCCCGGGGCTTGGCTTGGTGTCATGCGAGGTCCTTCTCATGGGGGAGGACGGTCACCCCGTACTCATCCGTACCGATGATTTGCCTTCGCGAGGGGCGTCCCAGGGAACCGGAATAGAGGGCTCATCCGTCCTGTTGTAGAAGGCGTCAGCAAAGTTGAGTCTCCTCGACTCAAGTGATTTGACAGTGAGGATGCCGCGGGGCACCCTAGCGAGCAGAGACTCGACCCGGCCGCGCCCCGTGGGGGGAGCGGGTGCGGCCGGGCGTTCATACGGAAGCGAAAGACCACCACGGAGGACGAGAGATCATGGCACGTGCGGTCGGTATCGACCTGGGGACGACCAACTCGGTCGTCGCGATTCTGGAGGGCGGCGAGCCCACCGTGATCGCCAACGCGGAGGGGTCGCGGACCACGCCGTCGGTGGTGGCGTTCGCCAAGAACGGTGAGGTGCTGGTCGGTGAGGTCGCCAAGCGGCAGGCGGTGACCAATGTCGATCGCACGATCCGGTCGGTCAAGCGGGAGATGGGCACCGACTGGAAGACCTCGATCGACGGTAAGGATTTCACGCCGCAGCAGATCAGCGCGTTCGTGCTGCAGAAGCTCAAGCGCGACGCCGAGGCCTACCTGGGGGAGAAGGTGACCGATGCGGTGATCACCGTGCCGGCGTACTTCTCCGATCATCAGCGGCAGGCGACCAAGGAGGCCGGGCAGATCGCCGGGCTGAACGTGCTGCGGATCATCAACGAGCCGACCTCGGCCGCGCTGGCCTATCACCTGGAGAAGGAGAACGAGGCCACGATCCTGGTGTTCGACCTGGGCGGCGGCACGTTCGACGTGTCGCTGCTGGAGGTCGGGGACGGGGTGGTGGAGGTCAAGTCGACCTCGGGTGACAACCACCTGGGCGGTGACGACTGGGACTCCAAGGTCGTGGACTGGCTGGTGGAGCGGTTCAAGAACGCCAACGGGGTGGATCTGGCCAAGGACAAGATGGCGCTGCAGCGGCTGCGGGAGGCGGCGGAGAAGGCCAAGATCGAGCTGTCGTCGTCGTCGGAGACGCAGATCAATCTGCCGTACATCACCGCGTCGGCGGAGGGTCCGCTGCATCTGGACGAGAAGTTGACGCGGGCGGAGTTCCAGCGGATGACGGCCGATCTGCTGGAGCGGACCAAGGCGCCGTTCCAGCAGGTGCTCAAGGACGCCAACATCAAGCTGTCCGACATCAACCAGGTGGTGCTGGTGGGCGGCTCGACCCGGATGCCCGCGGTGTCGGAGATGGTCAAGGAGCTGACCGGGGGCAAGGAGCCCAACAAGGGCGTCAACCCCGACGAGGTCGTCGCGATCGGCGCCAGCCTGCAGGCCGGTGTGCTCAAGGGCGAGGTCAAGGACGTCCTGCTGCTCGACGTCACCCCGCTCAGCCTCGGCATCGAGACCAAGGGCGGCATCTTCACCAAGATCATCGAGCGGAACACCACGATCCCGACCAAGCGCTCGGAGACCTTCACCACGGCCGACGACAACCAGCCGTCCGTGGAGATCCAGGTCTTCCAGGGCGAGCGCGAGATCGCCGCGTACAACAAGAAGCTCGGCACCTTCCAGCTCACCGGCCTGCCCCCGGCGCCGCGCGGCGTCCCGCAGATCGAGGTGACGTTCGACATCGACGCCAACGGCATCGTCAACGTCTCCGCGAAGGACCAGGGCACCGGCCGTGAGCAGTCGATGGTCATCACGGGCGGCTCGGCGCTGCCGAAGGACGACATCGACAAGATGATGCGCGAGGCCGAGGAGTACGCCGAGGAGGACCGCCGGCGCAAGGAGGAGGCCGAGGTCCGCAACCAGGCCGACACCCTCGCCTACTCCACCGAGAAGTTCCTGCGCGAGAACGACGAGAAGGTCCCCGCCGAGCTCAAGACCGAGGTCGAGGAGGCCGTCGCCGAGGTCAAGAAGAACCTCGAAGGCACCGACGTCGACGCGATCCGCACCAGCGCCGAGAAGCTGGCCCAGGTCAGCCAGAAGATGGGCGCCGCGATGTACGCCCAGAACCCCGAGGCGGGCGCGCAGGCCGGCGACGCCGGCCCGACGGCCGACGCGCAGGGCGGCGACACCGCGCAGGACGACGAGGTCGTGGACGCCGAGATCGTGGACGACGACAAGGACAAGAAGGACGGTGCCGCGTGACGACCCCTCCCAACAAGGGCGAGGGCGAGGAGCGCGAGGGCCCGGTGATCCGCGACAAGCGGCGCATCGACCCGGAGACGGGCGCGGTCCGGGAGCCGGCGGAGGCGCCGGCCGCCCCGGCGCCGCCGCCCGGCCCCGGGCAGGGCGGTGCGCCGGCCGGCGCTACGGCGCCGGAGGCGGGACCCGAGGCGGCCGCGCTCCAGGCCCAGCTCGACGAGCGCACCCTGGACCTGCAGCGGCTCAAGGCGGAGTACGACAACTACCGCCGGCGGGTCGAGCGGGACCGGGTCGCGGTCCGCGAGCAGGCCCTGGCCAACGTGCTGAACGAGCTGCTCCCGATCCTGGACGACATCGGCCGGGCCCGCGACCACGAGGAGCTGGTCGGCGGGTTCAAGTCGGTCGCCGAGGCGCTGGAGGCCGTGACCGGCAAGCTCGGCCTGGAGCGGTACGGCGAGAAGGGCGAGCCCTTCGACCCGACCGTGCACGAGGCGCTGATGCACGCGTTCTCGCCGGACGTCACCGAGACCAGTGTCTCGGACGTACTCCAGCCCGGCTACCGGATCGGCGAGCGGGTGCTGCGGCCCGCGCGGGTCGCGGTGGCCGAGCCCGAGGCGGGCGGCGGCGAGGCCCCCGCCGACGAGTCCTGATCCGGATCCGCTCGGACTCCGGGATGGGCGACACCGGGGCGGCCCGGCCCGGGCCGGGCCGCCCCGGCCACGAACGACTTGACGCAGGGCACGAGAAGAGGGAGAGCGGGGCGCCGTGAGCACCAAGGACTACCTGGAGAAGGACTACTACAAGGTCCTCGGTGTCGCGAAGAACGCCTCCCAGGACGAGATCAAGAAGTCCTACCGGAAGCTGGCCCGCAAGTACCACCCGGACGCCAACAAGGGCGACACCGACGCGGAGGACCGCTTCAAGGAGGTCTCCGAGGCGTACGACGTCCTCTCGGACGAGAAGCGCCGCAAGGAGTACGACTCGGTCCGGTCGATGCCGGGCGGGTTCCGCGGCGGCCGCCAGGGCGAGGGCTTCGGCTTCGACCTGGGGGACCTGTTCGGGCAGGGCCAGCAGGGCGGCGGCGCGGGGGGCGCCGGCGACCGGCTCGGGGACCTGTTCGGGGGGCTGTTCAACCGCGGCGGCGGGGGCACCCGCACGACCGCCGGTGCGCGCCGGGGGCGCCGCGGCCAGGACGTCGAGACCGAGGTGACGCTGTCGTTCGGCCGCGCGCTGAACGGCGTGACCGTGCCGCTGAAGCTGACCAGCGAGGCCGCCTGCCCGAACTGCCGCGGCACCGGCGCCAAGGCCGGCACCGTCCCGCGGGTGTGCCCCAACTGCGAGGGCACCGGGCACGAGACCCGCAACCTGGGCAACTTCGGCTTCCAGGAGCCGTGCCGCGAGTGCCGCGGCCGCGGCCTGGTGGTGGACGACCCGTGCCCGAACTGCCACGGCAGCGGCCGGGCCACCGGTACCCGGACGATCCAGGCGCGGATCCCGGCGGGCGTGGCCGACGGCCAGAAGATCCGGCTGAAGGGCAAGGGCGCGCCGGGCGAGGGCGGCGGCCCGGCCGGCGACCTGTACGTGCACATCAAGGTCCGGCCGCACAAGGTGTTCGGCCGGAGCGGCGACAACCTGACGATGTCGGTGCCGGTGACGTTCCCGGAGGCGGCGCTGGGCGCCGAGATCCGGGTGCCGACGTTCCAGGGGCAGCCGGTGACGCTGCGGCTGCCGGAGGGCACGCCGAACGGCCGGACGTTCCGCGTCCGCGGCCGGGGCGCGCCCCGGCGCGACGGCACCAAGGGCGACCTGCTGGTGACGGTGGACGTCCAGGTGCCGCAGAAGCTCGACGACCAGACGCGCGAGGCCCTGGAGCGGCTCCGCGACTCCGGGTCCGGCGAGGACCTGCGCGGCGAGCTGCTCCAGCAGGCCCGGGAGGAGTGAACGAGCCATGGATCCGTTCGGCGACGACACGCCGGTCTACGTGATCTCGGTGGCCGCCCAGCTGTCCGGCCTGCATCCGCAGACGCTGCGCACGTACGACCGGCTGGGGCTGGTCTCGCCCGGCCGCACGGCCGGGCGGGGCCGCCGCTACTCCATGCGCGACATCGTCCAGCTCCGCGAGATCCAGCGGCTCTCGCAGGAGGAGGGCATCAACCTGTCGGGCATCAAGCACATCCTCGAACTGCAGCGCGACAACGTCATGCTCCGCGACGAGCTGGCGAAGGCGCACGCGGCTCTGGAGGAGCTGGCGAACGAACTCGAGTCCACCCGTGCCGTCGCGGCGCGCCTGGCGCAGCAGCGGCGGCGCGGCGACGCCGGTGGCGCTCCGGGCGGCGATCTGGTGCCGATCCGCCACACCAGCGTCGTGGTGTGGCAGGAACGCGACCACAAGAGGGACTGACCCGGGGGGACGGGGAAGACGGAGATGGATTACAAGCTCACGCAGAAGAGCCAGGAGGCGGTGTCGGTCGCGGTCCGCCGGGCGGCGGCCGAGGGACACCCCCAGGTGGAGCCCCAGCACCTGCTGGTGGCGCTGATCGGCCAGCCCGAGGGGACGGCCGTACCGCTGCTGGAGGCGGTCGGCACGGACTGGCAGGCGCTGCGCCGGCGCGCCGAGGAGCAGCTGGCGAACATGCCGAAGGCGGCCGGTTCGACCGTCTCGTCGCCGCAGATGGCGCGGCAGACGATCGTCGCGGTGAACACGGCGGCCAACCGCGCCAAGCAGCTGGAGGACGAGTACGTCTCGACCGAGCACCTGCTCGTCGGCCTGGCCGCCGACGGGGGCCCGGCCGCGGGGCTGCTGAAGGAGGCCGGCGCGACGCCGCAGGCGCTGCTGGAGGCGTTCGAGAAGGTCCGCGGGCACGCGCGCGTGACCAGCGAGAACCCCGAGGACACGTACCAGTCGCTGGAGAAGTACGGCGTCGACCTCACCGCCGCCGCCCGCGACGGGCGGCTCGACCCGGTGATCGGCCGGGACGCGGAGATCCGCCGGGTGGTGCAGGTGCTGTCGCGCCGTACCAAGAACAACCCGGTGCTGATCGGCGAGCCCGGCGTCGGCAAGACCGCCGTCGTCGAGGGCCTGGCGCAGCGCATCATCGCGGGCGACGTGCCCGAGTCGCTGCGCGGCAAGCGGCTGGTGTCGCTGGACCTCGGCGCGATGGTCGCGGGCGCGAAGTACCGCGGCGAGTTCGAGGAGCGGCTGAAGGCCGTCCTGAATGAGATCAAGGAGAGCGACGGGCAGGTCGTCACGTTCATCGACGAGCTGCACACCGTCGTCGGGGCGGGCGCGGCCGAGGGCGCGATGGACGCCGGCAACATGCTGAAGCCGATGCTGGCGCGCGGCGAGCTGCGCATGATCGGCGCGACGACGCTGGACGAGTACCGCGAGCGGATCGAGAAGGACCCGGCGCTGGAGCGCCGGTTCCAGCAGGTCATGGTCGGCGAGCCGACGGTCGAGGACACGGTCGCGATCCTGCGCGGGCTCAAGGGCCGGTACGAGGCGCACCACAAGGTGCAGATCAACGACTCGGCCCTCGTCGCCGCGGCGACCCTCTCCGACCGCTACATCACGTCCCGCTTCCTGCCCGACAAGGCGATCGACCTGGTGGACGAGTCGGCGTCCCGGCTGCGGATGGAGATCGACTCCCGTCCGGTGGAGATCGACGAGCTGCAGCGCTCCGTCGACCGCCTCAAGATGGAGGAGATGGCGATCGGCAAGGAGACCGACGAGGCGTCCAGGCAGCGCCTCGAACGGCTCCGCCGCGACCTCGCCGACCGCCAGGAGCAGCTGAACGCCCTGGTCGGCCGGTGGGAGCGGGAGAAGGCCGGGCTGAACCGGGTCGGCGAGATCAAGGAGCGCATCGACCAGCTCCGCGGCGAGGCCGAGCGCGCCCAGCGCGACGGCGACCTGGAGACCTCGGCGCGGCTGTCGTACGGCGAGATCCCGGCGCTGGAGAAGCAGCTCCAGGAGGCGTCCGAGCAGGCCGACGGCGAGAACCGCGACGCGATGGTCAAGGAGGAGGTCGGGCCGGACGACGTCGCCGACGTGGTCGCGTCCTGGACCGGCATCCCCGCCGGCCGCCTCCTCGAAGGCGAGACGGCCAAGCTGCTGCGCATGGAGGACGAGCTGGGGCAGCGGCTGATCGGCCAGGAGGCCGCCGTCCGCACCGTGTCGGACGCGGTGCGCCGCGCCCGCGCCGGCATCTCCGACCCGGACCGGCCGATCGGCTCGTTCCTCTTCCTCGGCCCGACCGGCGTCGGCAAGACCGAGCTGGCCAAGGCGCTCGCGGAGTTCCTGTTCGACGACGAGCGGGCGATCACCCGCATCGACATGAGCGAGTACTCCGAGAAGCACTCGGTGGCCCGCCTCGTCGGCGCCCCGCCCGGATACGTCGGGTACGAGGAGGGCGGCCAGCTCACCGAGGCCGTGCGGCGCCGCCCGTACAGCGCGGTCCTGCTGGACGAGGTGGAGAAGGCCCACCCGGAGGTCTTCGACATCCTCCTCCAGGTCCTCGACGACGGGCGCCTCACCGACGGCCAGGGCCGTACGGTCGACTTCCGCAACACCATCCTGATCATGACCTCCAACCTCGGGTCGCAGTTCCTCGTCGACCCGACGATGGAGAACGGCGCGAAGAAGGACGCCGTCATGACCGCGGTGCGCGCCGCGTTCAAGCCGGAGTTCCTCAACCGGCTGGACGACGTGATCCTCTTCGACGCGCTGTCGACGCGGGAGCTGACCCGGATCGTCGATCTCCAGGTGGAGCGGCTCGCGGCGCGCCTGGCCGACCGGCAGCTCACGCTGACGGTGACCGAGGCCGCCCGCGAGTGGCTGGCCCTGACCGGCTACGACCCGCTGTACGGGGCGCGGCCGCTGCGCCGCCTCGTGCAGACGGCGATCGGCGACCAGCTGGCCCGCGAGCTGCTCGCCGGCGAGGTCCGCGACGGGGACGAGGTGGTCGTCGATCTGGACGAGGCCGCCGACGCCCTCACGGTCGCCCCGGCGAGCGGCCTGACGCTGTCGAAGTCCTGAGCCCACGCCGAGAGGCCGGGCGGCGCCCCGCCGCACCCCTAGGACGGGAATCGTCCTAGGGGTGCGGCAGCATGGGGGCGTGCTGGAAACGTCCGCTCGCCTGCTGAAGCTGCTGTCGCTCCTCCAGACGTACCGCCACTGGTCCGGCCCGGAGCTGGCCGACCGGCTGGGCGTCACGCCGCGCACCGTCCGCCGGGACATCGACCGGCTGCGCGAACTCGGCTACCCCGTGGACGCCACCGCCGGCGTCCCCGGCTACCGGCTCGGCGCCGGGACGGAGCTGCCGCCGCTGCTGCTCGACGACGAGGAGGCGGTGGCCGTCGCCGTGGGGCTGCGCACCGCCGCGTCCGGCACCGTGACCGGCATCGCGGAGACCTCCGTACGGGCGCTGGCCAAGCTGGAGCGGGTGCTCCCGTCCCGGCTGCGGCACCGCGTCCGGACGCTGGAGTCCATGACGGTCGCGATGCCGGCCGGCGGCCCGCAGGTCGCCGCCGAGACCCTCACCGCCATCGCGGCCGCCTGCCGCGACCATGAGGGGCTGCGGTTCGACTACCGCGCCCACGACGGCTCCACCACGCCCCGCGCGGTGGAGCCGTACCGGCTCGTGGCCACCGGCCGCCGCTGGTACCTGATCGCGTACGACAACGGGCGCGACGCCTGGCGGACGTTCCGCGTCGACCGGATCGAACTCCGCACCCCGAACGGCCCGCGCTTCGTCCCGCGCGAGCCGCCCGCCGAGGACCTCGCGGGCTACACCTCGCGCGGCGTGTCCAGCGCGCCGTACCGCTACCAGGCCCGCTTCACGGTCCGCGCGCCGGCCGCGGCGGTCGCCGAGCGCATCCCGCCGACGGCCGGTACGGTCGAGCCGCTCGACCCGGACACGTGCACGCTGACCTGCGGGTCCGACTCGCTCGACGAGCTGGCGCTGTACGTCGGGCTCATCGGCGCTCCGTTCACCGTGCACGAGCCGCCCGAGCTGATCGGCCACATCCGCACGCTCGCCGGCCGCCTGCGGGACGCGTGCCCGTAGCCCCCGCCGGCCGCCCTCGCGTCCGGAGATCGGCCCGGCCTAGGTACGGCCAAGGAACGGGCAAGCCCCCGCGTCGGGCGCCGCCCCGCCGCGCCGCCGGCCGTAACGTCCGGCGGCAGGAGCCGTGCTGCTCGGGGGAGGCGCGTGGTGAGGACGTACCGCAAGGTGATCGTGGCGGTGGCCGGGGGCGCGACCGCCGCTGCCGCCGCCGTCTCGACCTGGCCGGCGCCCGCCGGGACGGCGGAGCGCTGGAAGCTGGTCGCGCACGAGGGCTTCGACCGTCCGCTGCGCGTGGACGGCGCGAAGTGGCGGCTGGACCCCCAGGGGCGGCGCAGCCCGTGGCACGTCGACGCGTTCGACGACGACGGCGAGGCCTGGACGAAGATCAGCGGGCCCCTGTTCAAGAAGCGGCTCGCCTCCCTGAACGTGTTCCGCAAGCGCGTCGCGTTCGGCAGCAAGGGATGGCTCACCGCCGAGGTCGCCGCCGTCGACAAGGACCGCGACGGCCGTCCCGACTCGCGGCCCGGCCTGTCGACCGCCGGGCTGCCGGACGGCCAGAAGGTCGCGCGGATCTCCGAGCCCGGCTGGGACGCCGGCGTGCTGATCCGCCCGACCCGCCCGCTGCCGCCGCGCTACCGCGTCGAGATGACGCTGCGCGGGATCGACTTCGGCGGCAAGCGGCACGGCACGTTCGACTACGACGGCAAGCACAACGGCTACACCCGGGAGCCCTGCAAGACGCGCTTCCCATGGACGTTCCAGGGCGCGCTGCCCGGCAAGTCCCGCTGCGAATACCCGGACGTGACCCGCGAGAACGGGTTCTACTACCTGACGATCCTCGACTACGCGACCCCGGCACCGCACGGCAACCCCGGCATCCACTACCGGCGCAAGGTCATCATGGACGGCTACTACAGCGACGACGAGCGCTGGAAGAACGCCGGGACCTGCGACCCGCGGACCGGCCGGATCCGCCGCACCTTCGACGGCACGTTCAACGGGGTCAACGCCCTGTTCGTGCGCGGCGACAAGTTCCGCGAGGCCGCGAACAACAACATCAGCAACGAGTACTACATCAAGACCAGGTGCGGGAACGTGTCCATGGACGAGCCGTACGGGCCGGGCGGCCGGTTCCACGGGCACCTCACCAGCGCCGAGATCCGTCCGGAGCTGATGCCGGAGTCGTCCTACCGCTTCGCCGTGGAACGCGACCGGTCCGGCTACACCCTCGAGATGAGCGGGCCGTTCCTCCACAGCGGGCAGACCACGCTGCGCGTCCACCACCGGTTCGTGGAGGACGGCCGGCCGATCTGGCACTACAACCAGACGCCCGGCGAGTACGACGGCCGCTTCGACCGCCGCCTCACCCACACCGGGCCCGCCGGGACGTACACCACGGAGCACACCTGGCCCAAGGGCTCGGCGTACCCCGACTCGTTCATCATCGGCGACCCGCACCTGAACTACTACGAGGGCTCCGCGTACGTGGACGACATCCGCCTGTTCGTCCCGCGCGACTAGCGGGACCGGGGCGCGCCCGCGGTCAGGTCACTGCGGCGCGCTCCGGTGCAGGCCGAGCGTGGCGAGGAGGTCCTCGTGGAGCTCGAACCAGACGCGATGGCAGGAGTCGACGTCGGTGCGGTCCACCCAGTCGTTGTCCCCGGCCCGGGCGCGGGCCAGGGCCGCGGCGAACCGGACGTCGTAGCCGCGCAGCCGTGTCAGGACGTTCCCGAGCCGGTCGGTCAGCGGCGTGAGCGCGCGCGAGATGCCGGCGAGCTCGTGGAGGACGCCGGCGTCCCACTCCGGATCGCTGTGGTCGTTGACGGCGAGCCGGTCGCCGTCGGCGGGCCGGAGCTGCCAGTCGGTGCAGGCGCTCAGCAGGAGGGCGTTCAGCGGGAGGAAGCGGCGGAAGACGTCCCGGACCTCGTCGGCGCCGCCGACACGCGCGAGTTCGGCCGCGAGCAGGCGCTCGTTCTCGGCGCGGCCCGCTTCGGTCAGCGACCAGCCGGCGGTGCCGGCGAAGGCGGTGTGCTCGACCCAGCCGCGCGCCTCGGCGTCGCGCAGCAGCTCCTTGGTCTCGACCAGGTCGAGCCCGTACCGCCGCGCGATCACCGGGGTGTCGGCGAACCCGGTGACGCGCACCGCGTGCAGGACCAGCAGGCCGGCCGGAGAGTCGCGGGTCACGAGCCGGCGTCCTGACGCGCGGTCAGGCGGGTGAAGTGCTGCTGGCACGCCTGGGGCGAGTTGAACCCCATCGCGTCCGCTATCTGCGCCCAGGTCGCCCCGGCGCTCCGAGCGGTGAACAGCAGGGCGGACTCGAGCCCGTCGATCTCTGCGCGCGCGGCGGGGACGAGGGCCAGCGCGCTCAGGACGTCGTCCGGGCCCAGGTCGGCGTTGCGCCAGACGGCGAACTGGATGAGGTCGACCGCCGAGGGCGGGACCGGCGCGGGGCGCCAGGGGCGGGGGTCGAGCTCGTCCGCGCCGAGGCGCAGAAGGTGCGCGCTCGCTTCGCGCTCGCGGTCGGCCTGGGCGTGGTCCGCGCGCTCGGTGGGAGAGGAGTCCTGCTTGCGTGACATGCCCTTCATGCTCCACAATCAACGAAGTGTTGTCAACTTTTCGTTGAAAGCGAGCCGAATGTGATCGTGCCCCTCGCCTCGGCCGGCGCCGGTACGTGCGGAGGCAAGGCCGGCGCGCTCGGCGCGCTGCTCCGCGCCGGGCTGCCGGTCCCCGACGGCTTCGTCGTGCCGTTCGCCGCGTACCGCGCCGCCGTCCGCGACCTGGACGTCGCGGACCGTCCCGGCGCCGTACGGCGGGCGATCGAGTCCCGGCCGGTCGGCGCCGCCCTGACCGGCGCGCTCGGACGCGCCCTCGACGGCCTCGGCGATCCGCCCGTCGCGGTGAGATCGTCCGCCGCGTACGAGGACACCGGCCGGACGTCGGCGGCCGGTCAGCACGACAGCTTCCTCGCCGTGCGCGGGGCCGGCGCGGTCGCCGACGCCGTGCGCGCCTGCTGGGCCTCGCTGTTCACTTCGCGCGCGGTCGACTACCGGGGCTCCGGCACGTACGACGATCTCGCCATGGCCGTCCTCGTGCAGCGCCATCTGGACGCCGAAGCGTCCGGGGTCATGTTCACCTCCGGCGACGCGCACGGCGCCACTCGCATCGAGGCGTCCTGGGGCCTGGGGCCCAGCGTCGTCGGCGGCACCGTCACCCCCGACGCCTACCGTGTCACCGCCGGCGGGTCCGTCACCCGCGCCGTCGCGCACAAGCGGACCCGCCTCGACCGGCGCGGCGGGCGGCTCGTCACGTCCGACGTGCCGGCCGGTGCCCGCGACCGCCCGGCGATCGACGACGCGACCGCCGTACGGCTCGCCGAACTGGGCAGGGAGATCACCGCCGAGCGCGGCGGACCGCAGGACGTCGAGTGGGCGATCGCCGGTGGACGCACCTGGATCCTCCAGGCACGGCCGGTCACCGCCGCGCTCCCCGAATGGCCCGCCGGACGTACCGAGACCGCCGCGTCCACGCTCAGCGGGACACCCGGCGGCCACGGGGTCGTGACCGGCACCGCCAGGATCATCCGCGGCCCCCGCGACTTCACACGCGCGCGTCCCGGCGACATCATCGTCTGCCCCTTCACCGACCCCGCCTGGACGCCGCTGCTGCGCATCGCCGCCGGTGTCGTCACCGAGACCGGAGGCGTGCTCTCCCACGCCGCGATCGTCGCCCGCGAGAACGGCATCCCCGCGGTCCTCGGGATCCCGGACGCGACGAACCGGCTCCACGACGGCGGCCCCGTCATCATCGACGGCGCCACCGGCACCGTCACGCCGGCCGAGGCATGACCCAACGGAACAGGAGACGGGCACCGCGCCCCAGCAGCCCATGACGCGACACCTCTACCTGGCACGCCACGGCGCGGCCGACGCGTTCGGGAACCTCACCGACACCGGCCGCAGGCAGATGGGCCTGCTCGGCGAACGGCTCGCCGCCCTGCCCGTCGACGCCGTGTGGCACTCCCCGCTACCGCGCGCCGCGGCCGCCGCCCACGAACTCGCCCGGCACCTGCGGGACGCGCCCGTCGCCGAGGCCGCGGAACTCATCGACCATGTGCCGTACGTTCCCCGGCCCGCCGAGACGCCCCCGTCCTGGGCCGGCTTCTTCGACGGCTACGACGAGGCCGAGGCCGCCTCGGGCCACCGGCTCGCCGAAGCCCTGGTCGCCCGGTTCGCGACGTCCACGGGGGACGACACCCACGAGGTCCTGGTGACGCACGCCTACCCGATCGCGTGGCTGGTGCGGCACGCCCTGGACGCGCCGCCGTCCCGATGGCTCGGCCTGAACAGCTCCAACGCCGCGCTGACGGTCATCGACCACCGTCCCGGCCTGCCGCCGACGCTCGTGATGTTCAACGACATGAGCCACCTTCCGCCCGACCTGCGCTGGACCGGCTTCCCCGACGCCATACGGCCATGAGACGGCCGGCCCGGCGCCCGAGATCGCCGTGCTGACCTCCCGGCTGTGAGGCCGCGGCCCCTAGGCGTTCTGAGCCTCGGGATCCTCCGCCAGGAACTCCTCGACCAGCTCGGCCGGATTCGCGTCCCTGGTCATCGCGAACATCGCGTCGGGGTCGAACATGTCGTACAGGACGATCGGCAGCGGCCGTCCGAGCGCCTTCACGAGGTGCCCTTCCGCGTGGAGCCACCGTGCCAGATCGACGCACAGCTCGCGGAAACGCCCGTCGAGCCGTTCCTCGTCGTCCCAGAACCCCAGCTCCTCGGCCTCACGCCGGAACAGCCCGGCACCTTCCGGATCGTTCCCCGCCGTGCGGACGCCCTCCAACCCCGACGGAGGAAAGTAGGCGTAACTCCAGCGCGCCTCCCACGCCTCCGCCGGGCTCACCTGCGCGACCTGCCCTTCGGTGCTGTAGCCGACCGCCAGATAGGGGCGCCGTGAATCCTGGTCCTCGCTGTCGATCCGGAACGTCACGACGTAAATCCCGTCCTCATCCGGAAACTCCGAGAGCGCCCGCAGAACCTCTCGCTCCATATGCCGCCGGAACGTCATCCCCACTCCCTCCGTCCGCTGCTGCGATCGTAGGGACCCCCGCCGCCTCGTGAATCCGCATCCCCGGACGACTCCAGCAGGTGATCGAGATCGACTCCAGCACGCCCGGCCGCCCCAGGACCCGCGTCGCCGCGTACGTCATCAGGCAGCGCACCGTCCCCGAACTCCTGGTCTTCGACCACGTCGGCCTCCCCCAGGCAGGCACCCAGATCCCCGCCGGCGGCGTCCACCCGGACGAGGACCTGGAACGAGCCGTACTGCGCGAGGTAGCCGAGGAGACCGGCCTGCTCACAGCCACCGTGGTACGGCGCCTCGCCGTGGAGGACAAGCCCCACCCCGACACCCGGCAGCCCCGCAGGACCACCTACTTCCACCTCCAGGCCCCCGCCACAGCCCCGGACGCCTGGCACCACACGGTCTCCGGCGACGACGCCGACTCCGGCCTGACGTTCGCCTGCCGCTTCACACGCCTCCCCCTACCCCGCCCACTGGCCGACCACCAGGACGCATGGCTCCCCCACATCAACCCCCTCTGGACCACCCGAACAACCGGCGACTGAAGCTCCTGCTTCTCCCCTAGTGCGGTCAGCGGAGTTTGCGGAAGAAGGACCTGATGTCGTCGGTCAGCAGGCCGGGGGTCTCCATGGCGGCGAAGTGGCCGCCCCGGTCGAACTCCGACCAGTGGATCACGTTGTGCTCGCGCTCGGCGATGCGGCGGACGCCGCCGTCGCCGGGGAAGACCGCGACGCCGTGCGGGATCTCGGAGCGTTCGACCGGGCTTCCCCACTGCGCCGCGCCTTCCTTGTAGAGGCGGGCGGACGAGGCGGCGGTGCCGGTCAGCCAGTACAGCGTCACGTCGGTGAGCATCTGGTCGCGGTCGACCGCGTCCTCGGGCAGGTCGTGGGCGGGGTCGGTCCACTCCTTGAACTTCTCCGCGATCCAGGCGAGCTGGGCGGCGGGGGAGTCGTGCAGGCCGAAGGCGACCGTCTGCGGCCGGGTGGACTGGATGATCGCGTAGCCGGAGTGGTCGGTCTCGCCGTAGATCCGCAGGCGGGCCAGTTCCTTCTCGGTGAGGCCCTCCGTCTCGGCGGGGTCGAACGTGGGGAAGCCGAGCGCGCCGTTGACGTGGACGCCGGCGACGTGGTCGGGGGCGACCCGGCCGAGTTCGGGGGAGACGACCGCGCCGGTGTCGCCGCCCTGAGCGCCGTAGCGCTCGTAGCCGAGGCGGCTCATCAGCTCGGCCCAGGCGCGGGCGACGCGGGACGGGTTCCAGCCGGTCTCGCGGGTGGGGCCGGAGAAGCCGAAGCCGGGGATGGACGGGGCGACGACGTGGAAGGCGTCGGCGGGGTCGCCGCCGTGGGCGCGGGGATCGGTGAGCGGGCCGATGATCTTCATGAACTCGACGATCGAGCCGGGCCAGCCATGGGTGATGATCAGCGGCAGCGCGCCGGGCTCGGGCGACCGCACGTGAAGGAAGTGGATGTTCTGGCCGTCGATCTCGGTGGTGAACTGCGGGTACTCGTTGAGCGCCGCCTCGTGCCGCCGCCAGTCGTAGCCGCTGCGCCAGTACTCGGCGAGCCGCCGCACGTACGAGACCGGGATGCCGTACGACCAGCCGACGCCGGGCAGCTCGTCGGGCCAGCGGGTGCGGGCGAGCCGGTCGTTCAGGTCGTCGAGCGCGGACTGCGGGACGTCGATGCGGAACGGGCTGATCTGCGTCATGGGGAACACGCTACGGACCTGCTAGGACAGGAACAGTCCTAGCGGTCGCCGATGACGGTGGTCACCGTTCTGTGGACGGCGGCGGCGTCCGGCGGGGGGCCGGTGCGGTCGGCGAAGAGGAGGTGGCCCGCGCCGATCAGGGTCGGGGCGAGGGCGTCGATGTCGGCGTCGGGCGCGAGGCGGCCGAGGTCGCGTTCGGCGGTGAGGTAGTCGGCGATCATGACGGTGGCCTCGGTCAGGATCGGGATGCCCGCCGGCCGGGTCTCGCGGAGGCGGGCGCGCAGCTCGTCCCGGAACGTGATGAGGGCGACGATCGCCACGGCGACCGAGCCGAACAGGGCGGTGAGCGCGCCGGCGAGGTTGCCGGCGACGGTGCCGGTTCCGGCGGAGTCGCGGAGGGCGGCGGCCTGGGCGTCCATGCGGTTCACCCGGTCGAGGACGAGTTCGGCGAGGAACGCGTCGAAGTCGGCGAAGTGGCGGTGCAGGACGCCCTTGGCGCAGCCCGCCTCCGTGGTGACGGCGCGGCTGGTCAGGCCGCTGGGGCCGTCCCGGAGCAGGACGCGCTCGGCGGCGTCGAAGAGCTGTTCGCGTACGTCCCGGATGTGCACTCCTGTGGGCACCGCGCGTCCCGTTCCCTTCCAAAGTGGGCAAGCGCCCACTAGGGTGGGCACATGCCCACTGTATCGAGAGAGCAGCCAGAGCCCCATCGCGCCAGGCAGATGGCCGAATCGTTCGGCGCCGACGCCGAGCGCTACGACCGCACCCGCCTCCCCTACCCGGACGCCATGGTCGAGCGGATCGTGGCCGCGATCCCCGGCCCGGACGTCCTCGACGTCGGCACCGGCACCGGCATCGCGGCCCGCCAGTTCCAGGCCGCCGGCTGCACCGTTCTGGGCGTCGATCCGGACGCGCGGATGGCGGAGTTCGCGCGGCGCACCGGGGTCGCGGCGGAGGTGGCGACGTTCGAGGACTGGGACCCCGCCGGCCGCCGGTTCGACGCGGTCGTCGCCGGGACGGCGTGGCACTGGGTGGACCCGGTCGCGGGCGCGGCGAAGGCGGCGGGCGTGCTGCGTCCCGGCGGCCGGCTCGCGGTCTTCGGCCACGCGTTCCAGCTGCCGGCCGAGGTGGCCGAGGCGTTCTGGACGGTCTACCGGCGGGTGGCGCCCGACTCGCCGCTCGACGTCCGGCCGGACGCCCGGGTCCTGGACCTCTACCAGGGGTTCTACACGAAGGCCGCCGACGGGATCAGGGCGGCGGGCGGCTTCGGCGAGCCGGAGCAGTGGCGCTTCGACTGGACGAGGTCCTTCACGCGGGACGAGTGGCTCGACCAGCTGCCCACGCACGGCGCGGTGACGGGGCTCGCGCCGGAGAAGCTGGCGGAGGTGCTGGACGGTGTCGGCGCCGCGATCGACGCGGTGGGCGGCGCGTTCACGATGGACTACGCGACGTTCGCGGCTACGGCCGCGGTTCAGGGGCCGTAGGGAAGCCGCAAGCCGTCCGTAGGGGGTATCCGCCAACCTGAAGGCACATCGAGGGGGCGGGCCCGCGAGGGCCCGCCGGCCGGAAGGAAGCGGACATGCGGAAGTTCAAGCTCCAGGTGCAGACCACCATCGACGGCTACATGGGCGGCCCGAACGGCGAGATGGACTGGCTGACGGTCCCGTGGACCGACGACATGAACGCCTACGTGGACGCCCTCACCGAGTCCGTCGACACGATCGTGCTGGGACGGAAGCTCGCGGAGGGGTTCATCCCCGCCTGGGAGTCGGGGCCCGAGGGCGAGACGCAGGAGTCGATCGACTGGATGAACGACACGCCCCGCGTGGTGATCTCCAACTCGCTGACCGAGTCGCCCTGGCGGAACGCGGTCGTCGCCGGCGGGGACCTGGCGGAGAGCATCGGCGGGCTCAAGTCCGGGCCGGGCGGGGACATCATCACGTACGGGGGCGGCACGCTGGTCCGGGCGCTGATCGCCGAGGGGCTGCTCGACGAGCTGCACCTGTTCGTCAACCCGACGGCGATCGGCGCGGGGATCCCGGTGTTCCCCGGCACGGGCGGCAACCGGCGGTTCCGCCTGGTGTCCTCGCGGACGTTCGACTGCGGGATCCTCGGGCTGCACTACGAGCCGGTGCGCTCCTGACGGACGTAGCGGCGGTACACGGTCCCGGAGGGGAAGACGCGGTGCTCGGCGAGGACGAGGCGGAGCCCCTCGCCGACCGGGAGGTACGGCTTGCCGCCGCCGACCAGCACGGGCATCGCGAACAGCCGGAACTCGTCGATCAGGTCGGCCATGGACGCGGCCAGCTCCGGCCCGCCGAGGTCGAGCGCGCCGTCGATCTCCTCCTTGAGGCGCTTCACCTCCGCCACCGCGTCCTTGCGGCGCACGAGGGTGACGCCGTCGGGAACCTCGCGGAGGGTGTCGGAGAAGACGTACCTGGGCGTGTCCAGGTAGAGGCGGGCGAACTCGGCCTCCACGTCGGAGGCGTCCGGCTGCGCGGCGATCTCCCGCCACGGCCCCTCCATCATCTCGTAGAGGCGGCGGCCGAAGAGGAACGCGGCGGTGTCGCGGGTGTGCTCGTTCGCGAGGCGGTGGACCTCCTCGTCGGGCGCCGAGAAGTCGATGCTTCCGCGGCGGTCCTCGATGTAGCCGTCGATCGAGGTGTTCATCGAGTAGATGAGCCTGCCCATGTCGCTCCTGGGGTCGTCGGGGACGTCAGGTAGGCGGACCGGCCGGGACGCCGGAATTCATCGCAGCCGCGCGGCCAGCCCGTCGAGGACGGACTCCAGGCCGAACGTGAAGCGCGGATGTGCGCGGCCAGCCGGGGCCGCTCGGCGTCCAACCGGGCCAGATACGGGCCGAGGGAGTCCATCCAGGCGGCGCCCGTGGTTTCGCAGGAGCGGTGACGCTGGCCGCCGCCCTTACGGCCGCGTACGTGTTGCGGCCCCGTTCAGCGGAGGTCGCCTGGAGCGGTGCCGGCCTCGGAGAGCGGGAGTCCTAGGGCGGCGCGTTCGGTCAGCCAAAGGCTCGGGCGGTAGCGCGGGTCTCCGGTGGCGTCGTGCATGCCCCGGAGGATGCGGAGGACGGTGGTGGCCCCGACGCGATCGCCCCACTCCAGGGGACCGTACGGGTAGCCCAGGCCGAGCCGTACGGCCGTGTTGATGTCCTGAGGGCGGGCGAGCCGCTGTTCGGCTATCCCGGAGGCGACGTTGACGACCGAGGCCAGGAGCCGCTGCGCCACGGGAGCGGGCGTGTCCCGGACGACCGTGACGGGCCGCCCGGTGGCGGCGAGGACCGCGAGCGCGGCCTGCCCGGCGGACGGATCCACGCCCGGATGCACCGACAGGGTCAGGCGGCCCTCGAAATCGCCCAGCGGGTCCACGCCGAGGGTCCGCTCCACGGGGAGGCCGTTCGCCTGGGCGCAGGCGAGGGCGCTCTGCCCGTACGGGGTGACGAGCACGATGGCGTCCGCGGTGGGGCGCGCACCGGTCTCCACATCCGGCAGCAGGTTCCGCAGCGCGCCGGAGTCGTGGACCCAGACGGGACGGGGAGGCACCGGAGGAACGGGAGGCTCGGCGGGCTCCTGCTTGGCGCCGTCCACGTACGTGTAGAAGCCTTCGCCCGTCTTACGGCCGAACAGCCCCGCCTCCACGCGCGTGCGCGTGAGGTGCCCGGGACGCAGCCGGGGGTCGCCGTAGAAGCCGTTCCAGATGCTCTCCATCACCGCGTGCGAGACGTCCAGGCCGGTGAGGTCGAGCAGCTCGAACGGCCCCATCTTCAACCCGAGCGCCTCGCGGGCGATCCGGTCGACGTCCACGGGCTCGGCCGCCGCCTCGGCGAGGATCTGCACGGCCTCGGTGACCAGGCCGCGGCCGGCGTGGTTGACGAGGAAGCCGGGGGCGTCCGGGGCGAGCACGGGCTTGTGGCCCAGCCGCCGGACGAGGTCGAGCAGCGCACCGGGGATCCAGCCGGCCGTACGGGCGCCGGGGACGACCTCGACCAGCCGCATCAGCGGCACCGGGTTGAAGAAGTGCAGCCCGGCGAGGCGGCTCGGGTCAGCCAGGGCGGAGCCGATCGCGGTGACCGACAGGGAGCTGGTGTTGGTGGCCAGCACGGTCCGCTCGCCGCAGACCTTCTCCAGCGCCGCGAACAGCTCCCGCTTGGTCTCCAGGTCCTCCCGCACCGCCTCGACGATCAGGTCGCAGCCGGCGGCGGGCGCGAGCGGGTCGCCGATCGGACGGAGCCGCGCCGTGGCGGCCCGGGCGGCCTCCTCGGTCATCCGGCCCTTGGCCACGAGCCTGCCGTACATCGCCGCGACGTGGTCGGCGGCGCTCGCCACGGCCTCGGCGCGCATGTCGGCCAGCTCGACGGTCAGCCCGCCGGCCGCCGCGAGCTGCGCGATCCCGCGCCCCATCACGCCGGTACCGATCACCCGTACCGTGCCGGGGTTCTCGGCCGTCCACCGCTCCATGCGCCGCCTCCTCTTTCTTCCTCTCAACGAGGTCCCCCGATGGAATCCCATTCGGGGTGCCGCTTTCAAGAGGACTCGATACAGAGTCGCATTCAGATCCAGACGTACGGCGTCATAATCGACGCTATGGAGTTCCGCCATCTCGCCGGGTTCGTGGCCGTGGCCGAGGAGCTGCACTTCGGCCGGGCCGCCGCGCGGCTGCACATCGCCCAGCCGCCGCTCAGCCAGCAGATCCGCCAGCTGGAGAGCGAGCTGGGCGTGCAGCTGTTCGAGCGCAGCACCCGTTCGGTACGGCTCACCTCGGCGGGGCAGGCGTTCCTGGAACCGGCCCGGAAGGTGCTCGCCGACCTGGACGTCGCCCGGCGGGCCGCGCAGGCGGGCGGGCGCGGCGAGGTCGGCCGGGTGGGCGTCGGGTTCGCCGGCGCCAGCAGCCACGAGACGCTGCCCGTGCTCACCAAGGCCGTACGGGCCCGCCACCCCGGCATCGAGCTGGTGCTGCGCGGCCAGACGTACTCCGGCGAGGCGCTGGCGAGGGTCGCCGACGGCGAGGACGACCTGGGCTTCGTCCGGCTGCCGGTGCGCCGCGAGGGGGTGGCGGTACGGCTGATCGAGCGGGAGTTCCTCGTCGCCGCGCTACCCGCCGAGCATCCGCTGGCCCGCCACCACGAGATCAGGCTGCCCGACCTGGCCGGGGAGCCGTTCGTGACGTTCCCGGGCACGCGCGGCTCGGCGGTGCGGGACGCGCTGGTGCACGCCTGCGTCGCGGCCGGGTTCCAGCCGCGGATCGTCCAGGAGGCGCCCGACTCGTACACGATCCTGGCGCTGGTCGGGGCCGGGGTCGGGGTCACGCTGACGGTCTCGTCGGTCCAGCACATCCGCATCCCCGGCACGGTCTACCGGCCGCTGGCGGGCGAGCCGAACGTGCTGGAGCTGGCGCTCGCCTGGCGCGCCGACAACCCCTCGGCGGCGCTGCGTTCGGTCCTCGCGGTCGCCGAGGAGGTGCTGCCCACGCCAGTGATTGATTAGCCGAACGTCTCACTGCATGCCGGATCCGGTCTGAGTGGAGATCGGTCGGGGCCGCCTATCCTCGTCAGGGAGCTGAGGTTGAGGAGCGAGAGATGCGCGAAGCGGTGATCTGCGAGCCGGTACGGACCCCGATCGGGCGGTTCGGCGGGGCGTTCAAGACGGTGCCGCCGGCCGAGCTGGCGGCCACCGTGATCCGGGCGCTGGTGGAGCGCACCGGCCTGCCGGGGAGCGCGGTCGACGAAGTGATCCTCGGCCAGTGCAACCCCAACTCCGACGCCCCCGCCATCGGCCGGGTGGCCGCGCTGGACGCCGGGCTGCCGATCGAGGTCGGCGGCAGCCAGCTCGACCGGCGCTGCGGCTCGGGCCTCCAGGCCGTCCTGAACGCGGCCATGCAGGTCCAGACCGGCGCGAGCGACCTGGTGATCGCGGGCGGCGCCGAGAGCATGAGCAACGCGCCGTTCTACACGACGCAGGCGCGCTGGGGGATCCGCGGCGCCGCGCTGGAGCTGCACGACGCCCTCGCCCAGGGACGGGTCACCGCCGGCGGCCAGAACCACCCGGTGCCCGGCGGCATGCTGGAGACGGCCGAGAACCTGCGCCGCGAGTACGGCATCGCGCGCGAGGAGCAGGACCGGCTCGCCGTCATGTCGCACGAGCGCGCCGTGGCCGCCCAGCGCGACGGCCGGTTCGCGGAGGAGATCGTGCCGGTGACCGTACGGTCCCGGAAGGGCGACACCGTCGTGGACACCGACGAGCACCCGCGCGCCGACACGACCGTCGAGAGCCTCGGCAGGCTGCGTCCCGTCCTCGGCAAGGCCGACGACCAGGCCACCGTCACCGCCGGGAACGCCAGCGGCCAGAACGACGCCGCCGCCGTCTGCGTCGTCACGACCCCCGAGCGCGCCGCCGAGCTGGGGCTGCGCCCGCTCGTCCGGCTCGTCTCCTGGGCGCAGGCCGGCGTGCCGCCTCGCACGATGGGCATCGGGCCCGTCCCCGCGACCGCCAAGGCCCTGGAGCGCGCCGGGCTCACCCTGGCCGACATGGACCTCATCGAGCTGAACGAGGCGTTCGCCGCCCAGGTCCTCGCCGTGCTGCGCGAGTGGGACTTCAAGGACGGCGACTTCGACCGCCTCAACGTGAACGGCTCCGGCATCTCCCTGGGCCACCCCGTCGGCGCGACCGGCGCCCGCATCCTGGCGACGCTGGCCCGCGAGATGGACCGCCGCGAGGTCCGGTACGGCCTGGAGACCATGTGCATCGGCGGCGGCCAGGGCCTCGCGGCCGTCTTCGAGAGAATTTCCTGATCCTCCGGTAACGATCACTCCTCCCGTCCCACTACCTGGTGTCAACACACCAGAGGCGAGGGACGGACGGAGGTGCGGGCGAATGACCGATGAGGCCGGAGGGCCCGGGGATCCCCGGGACGCCGGGCGCTTCACCGCGGTCTACGACGCGTGCCGGCAGCGCGTGTGGGCGTACGCGGTCAGCCGCGTGGGGCGGCAGGCCGCGGACGAGGTGGTGAGCGAGACGTTCACGGTCGCGTGGCGGCGGATCGGCGACATGCCCGATCCGGCGCTGCCCTGGCTGCTCGGCGTCGCCCGGAACGTGCTGCGCGACCGCTACCGCGAGGAGGCGCGCCGCGCGTCGTTCGCGGCCGAGCTGCGCGGCTGGGAGGGCGGCCTGGAGCGGTCCGCCGAGCGCGACATCGCCGAGGGGGTGGCCGAGCGGCTCGCCGTGCTGCGCGCCATGGCCGCGATCCCCGAGGCCGACCGGGAGATCCTGATCCTGGTCGCCTGGCAGGGGCTCTCGCCGCGCGAGGCCGCCAAGGTCGTCGGCTGCACGGCCGCCACCCTCCGCGTACGGCTGCACCGGGCCCGCAAGCGGCTGATGCGCGCCGTCGAGGATTCACCGGGCCGGGCCGCGGCGCCCGCCCGTCCCCGCGCCGGGATCGTCAGTGAGGAGATGTCGTGAGCCGAGACGTGCTGAGGACGCTGGCGGAGGCCCGTCCCGCCGAACTGGACCCGGCCGCGCCGGTCGACCCGGACACCCGGGCCGCCGAGCTGGGCCGGGCCATGCGGGCGGCCCCGCAGCGCTCCAAGCGGCGGGCGCGGGTCGCGCGGCCGGTCTGGGGCGGGGCGGGCCTGGTCGGCGTCGCGGCGGCCGCGACGCTGGTCGTCACCACGATGACCGGCGGCGGCGCGGGCGGCGGCGGGGCCCCGGGGCAGGCCGGGGAGGCGCCCCTGGACGCCCGTACGGTCCTGCTCGCCGCCGCCGAGAAGGCGGAGGCGGCCCCGGCGACCGGGAAGTTCTGGCGGGTCAAGCGGATGTACCTGATCCCCGTCCAGGTCGGGCCGGACGCGCGCCGGTACACGGTCCTGGACGCGCGCATCCGCGAGACGTGGCTCGCGCGGAACGGGACGGAGTGGAGCGGGCAGCGGACGGCGGGGGCCCGGCCGCGGACGCCCGCCGACGAGAAGGCCTGGCGGCTCGACGGCACGCCCGCCCGATGGAACCTGGGAACCGGCGACACGGTGGACAAGGCCCCGGTGTACGTGCAGACCAAGCCGGGTCCGGGACGCCTGGTCAAGATGTCGGGGAAGCTCGCCATGCACGTGCCGATCGCGGGTCCGAAGCCCACGTTCGCCGACCTGGAGAACCTGCCCGCCGACCCGGTGAAGCTGCGGACGCTGGCCGAGAAGCGCGCGCTGTCGGACGGTGCCGACGGGAGGCTGGTCGCCACGAACGAGCAGGCCAGGCAGGCGTTCGCGGCCGGCAAGCTGATCTCCCTGCTGACCGAGGCGCCCGTTCCGCCCAAGGTGCGCGCGGCCGCGTTCCGCGCGCTGGCCGGAATGTCGATCGTCAAGGCCGAGGGCAAGGCCGTGGACGCGCGCAACCGCCCCGGCGTCGCGTTCACGATCACCGTGCCGGGCGCCGGTGCGACCACCACCAGCCGGCTGATCATCGACCAGCGCACCTCGCTGGTGCTGTCCGAGCACGTGGCGAGCAAGGTGAAGGGCGCCAAGGGCGGCAAGGGCGGCTTGGGTAAGGAGAGGACGACTCTTTACCTCGGCGCGGGCTGGACGGACCAGGCCCCGCAGGCGCCGTCCCTGCCCTGAACGCCCGGAATGCCAGGAGGGGTGTGAGGAAGGCCGCGCCGCGCGTGCGGTGAGCGGGACCGGCGGGTCGCTTTCCCAGCGGCCCGCCGGTCGCGTTGTGGTCGGTCCCAGTGGGCGGGCCGGTGTTTGCCCTGGGTAACACGGCGCGTATATATAGCGATCTGACGTTGCGAACTCGGCCGGGCGGGACTATTGGACATCACATAAGCTACTGCCGAGTAGTATTCGGGGCCCGGATGAAGTGCAGTCAGACGCGAGCCCTACGCTGACAGCCGACGCCCGTACCTCAGGAGGACGGAACCTTGCAGTACACGATCACGTTGATCGTTGGGCTCGTCGGTACGGCGGTGGCGCTAGCGCTGGCCGGCCGGCGAGTGAAGTTCCTATGGGATCTCTTCAAGACCGGCCAGCCGGACCCCGACCGGGTCCTGCAGGTCAAGCGGGACAAGAAGGGTGACATCGAGGGCCAGGTCACCGAGGTCCTCGGGCAGCGCAAGCTGCTGAAGTGGACCGTGGCCGGCGCCGCCCACTTCGCGGTCATGTGGGCCTTCTTCCTGCTCGCCACCGTGTACGGCGAGGCGGCCGTCCAGCTGCTGTTCGGGCTGCACGCGCACATCCCGTTCCTGCAGACCTGGGGCCCGATCGGGTTCGTCCAGGACACCATCGCGCTGGCCTGCCTGCTCGGCCTGATCGTCTTCGCGGTCATCCGGGTCAGGAACTCGCCGAAGAAGCTGGACCGGCAGTCGCGGTTCAAGGGCTCGCACACCGGCGGCGCGTGGCTGATCCTCTTCATGATCTTCAACGTGATCTGGACGATGTTCGCGTTCCGCGGCATGGAGGTCGCGAACGAGAACTTCTCCTACGGCAAGGCCGCCTACGCCTCCTACGGCACCGGCCAGCTGCTGAAGAACATCGGCGACCCCGAGTCCGGCCTGATGGTCGGCCTGGAGGCGTTCTTCCTGCTGGCGCACATCGCGGTCGCGCTGATCTTCCTGGTGATCGTCGTCAACTCCAAGCACCTGCACATCTTCATCGCGCCGCTGAACGTCATGTTCAAGCGCCGCCCGGACGGCCTCGGCGCCGTCCAGCCGATGATGAGCAAGGGCAAGCCCCTCGACTTCGAGGAGGCCGACCCGGACGAGGACACCTTCGGCCGCGGCAAGATCGAGGACTTCACCTGGAAGGGCTTCCTCGACATGGCCACCTGCACCGAGTGCGGGCGTTGCCAGTCGCAGTGCCCCGCCTGGAACACCGGCAAGCCGCTGTCGCCGAAGATGGTCGTGCTGGAGCTGCGCGACCACGCGTTCGCCAAGGCCCCGTACATGCTCGCCGACGAAGAAGCACGGGCGCAGTTCACCGACGAGCAGAAGCTTGCGATGCAGGTGGACAAGGAGCTCGTCGCCGAGGACGGCGTCATCCACCCCGACGTGCTGTGGTCGTGCACCAACTGCGGCGCCTGCGTCGAGCAGTGCCCGGTGGACATCGAGCACATCGACCACATCCTCGACATGCGCCGCTTCCAGGTGATGATCGAGTCCTCGTTCCCGAGCGAGGCCGGCGTCATGCTGAAGAACCTCGAGAACAAGGGCAACCCGTGGGGCATGTCCGAGATGAAGCGCCTCGAGTGGATCGAGGAGCTGGACTTCGAGGTCGAGGTCGTCGACGAGAAGATGCCCGAGGACACCGAGTACCTCTTCTGGGTCGGCTGCGCCGGCGCCCTGGAGGACCGGGCCAAGAAGACCACCAAGGCGGTCGCCGAGCTGCTGCACATCGCGGGCGTCAAGTTCGCCGTGCTCGGCCCGATGGAGGCCTGCACCGGTGACCCGGCCCGCCGGCTGGGCATGGAGTTCGTCTTCCAAATGCTCGGCCAGCAGAACGTCGAGACGCTCAACGAGGCCGGCGCCAAGAAGATCGTGGCGACCTGCCCGCACTGCTTCAACACCCTGGCGAACGAGTACCCGCAGATCGGCGGCGAGTACGAGGTCGTCCACCACACCCAGCTGCTCGCGCACCTGGTCGAGGAGGGCAGGCTCACCCCGGTCACCCCGATCGAGGAGAACATCACCTACCACGACCCCTGCTTCCTGGGCCGCCACAACAAGGTCTACAAGCAGCCGCGCGACATCATGGCCAAGGTCCCCGGCGTCAAGACGCAGGAGATGCACCGGCACAAGGACCGCGGCTTCTGCTGCGGCGCCGGCGGCGCCCGGATGTGGATGGAGGAGCGGATCGGCAAGCGCATCAACACCGAGCGGGTGGACGAGGCGCTGACCACCAACCCCGACACCGTCTCCACCGCGTGCCCGTTCTGCCTGGTCATGCTCGGCGACGCGATCAACGAGAAGAAGAACTCCGGCGACGCCAAGGAGTCGCTGGAGGTCGTGGACGTCTCCCAGCTGCTCATCCGCTCGATCAAGGGCGAGGGCGCGGCCCCGGAGAAGGAGCCCGTCCCCGCCGAGTGACGGCGACCGTACGTGGAAGGCCCCTGGCGCGTTAGGCGCCGGGGGCCTTCTCCGTTATGGGCGGCGGCGTGTCCACAGGCCGCGGTACTGCGACCAGTACCTCGTGCAGGGCGCGCAGGACGTGCGCCGGTACGACGCCGCGGCCGATGAGGTCGTCGATGGACGCGTACGGGCCCTGCGCGTCCCGCATGGCCACGATCAGCTTCGCGTGGTACGGGTCCAGGCCCGGCAGCGCCGCCAGGACGTACTCGGGCACCGCGTTGACGTCCACCAGCCCGCCGTCGTCGAACGTCCGCGGCAGGTCGGGGCGCCCGACGCGCAGCTCCGCGGCCGCGGCGGGATGGTGCAGCAGCAGGACGCGCGCCTGCTCGCGCCGCGCCCGCCGCTCGATCATGTCCACCACCGCCGGGGCGGGGGAGGCCGGTGCCCGTCCCGTCCCCGGGCCGCTCGTGAGCAGCGCGAGGTGCACCGTCGCGCCGCCCGCCCCGAGCAGGCCGGCGATCATCGCCGCGTCGTCGATCGGCCGCAGGACGTTCTCGTCCCCGCTGCCCAGCGTGATCCAGGCGAACACGGTCAGCGCCAGGTAGCCCGCCGCCGCCAGCGCGGTCAGGACGCTCCGCCGCCAGGCCGCGCAGAACGCCACCGCCACCCAGCCCAGTCCACCGCAGGTCAGCAGCGGCGTGGCGATGAGCAGGGCGCGCACCGGCGCGGGCAGCCGGAGCTCCCGCGGGTGGACGCCGTGGTGGCCGGGCGGCCCGTGTCCGTATCCGGCGGGCTCCGGCGAGGGACCGGCGGATCCGGTGCCCGGGAGAGCCTCGTACCGTTCCGGGCCCTCCGGCGCCGCCGTCCCGGCGGCCTGGCCGCTTCCGGCGCCGCTGCCGTCCACGGGCGCCCAGGCCAGCAGGCCGGGATCGGACCGCAGGATCGCCAGATGGAGGCCCTGGAGCCGCTCGCCGGGCTCCACCCCGAACTCCTCGGCCAGGAACGCGCGCGCGTCCCGGTACGCCGCCAGCGCCTCCGCCTGCCTGCCGCACCGGTACAGCGCCAGGATCAGCAGGTAGCGCGGCCCCTCCCGGAGCGGGAAGTCCGCGACCAGCCGGATCAGCTCCGGAACGAGCCGCTGGTGCCGGCCCAGCTCCAGCTCGATCTCCGCGCACGCCTCCAGCGCCGCCGCGCGCTCCTCCACGAGCCGTTCCCTGGCCGCGTCGAACACCGTGCCGTCCAGCCCCGCCAGCGGCGCCTCCCGCCACAGCGCCAGCGCCTCGCGCAGCCGTACGGCCGCCTCGGCCGGCTCGCCGCCCGACCGTACGGCCAGGGCGGCGCGGACCCGCTTCTGGAAGACCTCGGAGTCCAGGCCGTCCGGCGGGACGTGCAGGACGTACCCGGCGGGGGTCAGCGCCAGCAGCGCCGACGGCGCGCGCGGCGAGCGGTCCGGCTCCAGCACGCGGCGCAATCCGGCCACGTACTTCTGGACGACGTTCGCCCCGTTGTCGGGCGGCTCGTCCCCCCACACCGCGTCCACGATCGCGGTCGTGGACACCGGCCGGTTGGCGTGCAGCAGCAGGACGGCCAGGACGGCCCGCTGCTTGCCCGGGCCCAGGTCGAGCTCCCGGCCGCCGCACCAGGCGCGCAGCGGGCCCAGGATCTCGAAGCGCGGCGCGGCGGCGTCCTCGGCCACCCTCACCACCTCCGCTCACCGCCGCGGCGGCGAGGGCGCGGCTCCCCGTCAGCCGTACGGCAGTGAACCGCAGCATAACGACAGAGCTTTCGCATCGGCACCCATGACGCTTCTGACGACAGCGAACGTCGAAACAGGGGGTTTCGGGATGCTCACCACGAAGGCCGCGGGACTGGCGGCGGTGCCGGTCGCGCTGGGGCTCGCGCTCACCGCCGGCTGCGACGCCGGCGGCGGCACGGGCGCCGTCCAGAAGAAGGCCACCGCGCCCGCGTCGGCGCCCGCGTCGCCCACCGAGGCCGCCAACGGGGTCGAGAGGCTCGCCCCCGCGGAGATCCTCAAGCGGGCCCGCGAGGCGACCGCCGGGGCGCCGTCCGTCCGGCTCAAGGGCGGTTTCAAGGAGGGCGGCGACGAGGTCGCGCTGGACTTCCGGTTCGCGGGGAAAAAGCGCGCGGCCGGGACGATGCGGCTCGGCGACCAGAACATCGAGCTGACCCGCATCGGCTCCACCGTCTACTTCAAGGGCGACGACAGGTTCCTGAAGAGCATCGGGGGCCGGAGCGCGGTGACGCTCATGTCCGGCAAGTATGTGAAGACGACCTCCAAGGACCCGGACTTCGCCGAGCTCGCGTCCTTCTCCGACCTGTCGGACCTGCTGCGCGAGATGGTGGCGTCCGCGGGCGGCGGCTGGGCCAAGGGCGCGGCCGGGAACGTCGGCGGCGTCCCCGCCGTGGCGCTGACCGGCCCGGACGGCGAGCAGGTCCACGTCGCGACCCGCGGCCGGCCGTACCTGCTGCGGCTGGACGCCGGGCCGCGCAACCGGCTGGACTTCGTCGAGTACGGCGGCCGCGTCGACCTCAGGCCGCCGCCGCCCGGCGAGGTGATCGACGCCGCCGAGCTGGGATGACGCGGCGCCCCCGGTCAAGGGATCTCCAGGATCGGCGCGGGTCCGCCCCGTACGCCGGGATCGCCTGGTAGGACCGGCACATGGCGCTGGTCCTCGCGGTGGTCGCGTTCCTGATGACCCTGACCGGGGGCCTCGTCGCCATGCGCGTACGGGACCGCCGGCACCTCGTACTGGGCCTGGCCGGCGGGCTGATCCTCGGCGTGGTCGCGTTCGACCTCGTACCGGAGTCGCTGGAGCAGTCCCCCGGCGGGCCGCTGGGCGTGCCCGGGCCGATGGTCGGGTTCGCGCTGGGGTTCCTGCTGCTGCACGTCACCGAGCAGGCCGCGGCGATCCACCAGGCGCACGAGGGGGAGTACGCCCCGCACGAGCACCCCCACGGCCACGGCCACGGGCACGCGGGCGCGGGACGCGCGGGGATCCTCGCGGCCTGCGCGCTCGTCGCGCACAGCTTCATCGACGGCCTCAGCATCGGCCTCGGCTTCCAGGCCGGGACCGGTACGGGGGTCTTCGTCGCGCTGGCGGTGATCGCGCACGACTTCGCCGACGGCTTCAACACGTTCACCGCGGCCTCGCTGAACCGCGCCGACCGCCGTCCCGCGCTGGTGCTCCTGTTCGCCGACGCCCTCGCCCCCATCGCCGGGGCCGCCGCGGGCTCGGTGGTCGCCGTACCGGACGGGGTGCTCGGGCCCTACCTCGGCTTCTTCGCGGGCGTCCTGCTCTACCTGGCGGCCGCCGAGATCCTCCCCGAGGCGCACAGCCGCCACCCGCGCGCCCTGACGCTCGGCGCCACCGGCCTCGGCGTGCTGGCCGTCCTGCTCATCGTCGGCCTGGCAGAGTGAAGGGCCGCCCGAACGGATCGGACGGCCCTTCCACTCGTTCGCCCAGGCGTCAGCCGGTGATGCCCTTGGCGAAGTTCGGGTTCGCCTGCAGCCACTCGTTGACGGCCTGCTCCGGCTTGCCCTTGTGCTTGTTCTCCATCAGGTCCTCAAGGGTGCCCAGCTGCTGGTCGTTCATCTTGAACTTCTTCAGCCAGCCGGCGACCTCGGCCTGGTCCTTCGCGAAGCCCTCACGACCGACGATGTTCATCGCGTCGGGCTTGCCCATCGCGCCCTTCGGGTCCGCGAGGTCGCGGATCGGGAACTTGGCGTACGCCCAGTGCGGACGCCACAGCGTCACGACGATGTCCTTCTTGGCGTCGGTGGCCTTCTTCAGCTCCGCGAGCATCGCCGCCGTCGACGAGGTGGTCACCTCGTACTCGCCCTCGAGACCGTACGCGGGCAGCATGTCCTCCTTGGACACGCGGTAGAGCCCGGAGCTCTTCTCGATGCCGATGATCTTGCCGCCGTAGGTGGAGCCCTTGCCCTTGAGGTCCTCCAGCGACTTCAGCGGGGAGTAGTTCGGCACCGCGATCGTCAGCGGGGCGTTGTCGTACCAGATGCCGATCTTCTCGAGCTTGTCGCCGTACTGCTTCCAGTAGTCCTCGTGGGTACCCGGCAGCCAGGCGTCGAGGTACAGGTCGATGTCGCCCTTCGCCATGCCGGCGTAGAGCGGGCCCGCGTCGAGCGTCTTGACGTCGACCTCGTAGCCCTTGTCCTCCAGCATCTTCTCCCACAGCGCGGTGGCGGCCTCGCCCTCCGCCCAGCCGGCCACCATGCCGATGGTCAGCTTCTTGTCACCCTCGCCGCCGGAACCGGAGTCCCCGCCGCCGCAGGCCGACAGGCCCAGCGACAGCGCGAGCGCCGCCGCGGCCACACCCATGAATTTGAAGCGCATACTCGGAACGTTCCTCTCTCTAGACGTCAGGCGACCTGGGCCTTGGCGCGCGCCACGGCCGTGCGCTTGCTCAGCGCACTGGTGATCCGGTCCAGGAAGATGGCCAGCACCACCACGGCCACGCCGCCCTCGAAGCCCTGGGCGATGTCGACCCGCTGGATGCCCTCCAGCACCTCGTTGCCCAGACCGCCCGCGCCGACCATCCCGGCGATGACGACCATCGACAGCGCCAGCATGATCAGCTGGTTGATGCCGGCCATGATCGACGGCATCGCCAGCGGGATCTGGATACGGACCAGGATCCGGCCGGGGGGCGTACCGAACGCCTCGCCGGCCTCCACCATCTCCGCGTCCACACCGCGGATGCCCAGCTCGGTCAGGCGCACCCCGGGCGGCAGCGCGAAGATCACGGTGGCCACCACGCCCGGCACCACGCCGATGCTGAAGAAGAAGATCGCCGGGATCAGGTAGACGAACGCCGGCATCGTCTGCATCAGGTCCAGGACGGGCCGCACGATGCTGCTCACCATGTCGTTGCGCGCCGCCGCTATCCCCAGCGGGATCGCGATCAGCACCGCCACCAGGGCGGCGACCAGCACCAGCGCCAGCGAGTCCATCGCCGGCTCCCACAGCTCCATGCTCTCGATCAGCGCGAACCCGAGCAGCGTGAACAGCCCCAGCCGCCACCCGCTCAGCACCAGCGCGATCAGCGCGAACACCGCGGTCAGCACCAGCGCGGGCGGGCTGGTCAGCAGGCTCACGAGCCCCTCGACCGTCCCCTCGACGGCGGTGCCGATCGCGTCGAACAGCCACCCGAGGTTGTCGGTCAGCCACGTGACGGCGCTGTCGAACCAGTCGCCCACGGGCACGCGGGGCAGCTCCACATCAAGCGTCAACGGCACTGCCCTCCTTGCTGACCTCGTCCGTGATCACGTCGGTGACATGGGTGTTGATCGCACCCAGCGCCGCCAGCAGCGTGACCCGGGGGATGACCCCCAGCAGCACGCCGTCCTCACCGGCGACCGGCACCGGCAGGTCGCTCTCCGCACACCGGGCGAACAGATCGGCCACGGGGGTGTCCGGGCTCACCGGCTCCAGCCCCTCGGGATCGATCAGCTCGTCCAGGGTCTGCACCCCGTCCTGCACCGCGTCGGCCACCGCGGTACCGGTCACCTTGCCGATCAGCTTCCGGTCGCGGCCCACCACGAACGCCGCCGACGTCTGGTGCTCGCGCATCGTCCGCAGCGCCGTCCGCGGCCCGGTATTGGCCGGAACGGTCACCAGCGGGTTCTCCATCACCGAAGCCGCGGTCAGCACCCGCGTCCGGTCGACGTCCGCGACGAACTGCGCGACATAGTCATTGGCCGGATCGGTGAGAATCTCCTCGGCGGTCCCGATCTGCACGATGCGGCCTTCCCGCATCACCGCGATCCGGTCACCGATCCGCATCGCCTCGTTCAGGTCGTGCGTGATGAACACGACCGTCTTGTTCAACCGCGACTGCAGATCCAGGAGCAGATCCTGCATCTCCCGGCGAATAAGGGGATCGAGGGCGCTGAACGCCTCGTCCATCAGGATGATGTCGGTACCCGCCGCCAGCGCCCGGGCGAGCCCGACCCGCTGCTGCATACCGCCCGACAACTGGCCGGGAAGCTTGTCCTCCCAGCCCTCCAGGCCCACCTGACTCAGGAACTCCCGCGCCTTCTTGGCACGTTCCTCCTTCGAGAACCCGCGGACCTCCAGGCCGTACGCGGCGTTCTCCAGAACCGTCCGATGGGGGAACAGCGCGAAGTGCTGGAACACCATGCTGACCTTGTCCTGCCGCAGCGTCCGCAGCGGCTTCCCGGACAGCTTCGCGATGTCCTTGCCATCGATCTCGATGACACCGGCCGTGGGCTCCAGCAGCCCGTTGAGCATCCGGATCAGGGTCGACTTCCCCGATCCCGACAGCCCCATGACCACGAAGATCTCGCCCTGCTCGACCTCGAACGTGGCGTCCACCACGGCCGCGGTCACGCCCAGGGCCCGTACCTCCTCCGGCGCCGCGCCGGCGCCGAGTTTTCGCTGTGCCTCCCCGACCTTACGGCCGAACAATTTGGTAACGCTTTCAGCGCGCAGTATGGACACGTTCTCCTTCCGGGTTCCCCCTTGCGGAGGGAAACTGACTCGTTGAACGTCCTGCCAGTGGGGCGGGCGCCCGGAAGGAGATGTGCAGCACACAAAAGAAGGTCAACCGGACGTCAACACCACGCGTCGAACGAAACTACCTGCCTTGCGAGCATGTTTCATCTTTTGGTGATCTGCGTCACATGGTCCGACCTGCGGTGAAGCTCAGACGCGCGTCCGGTGAAAGTTCAGGTACGACCGCGACGGCGTGGGCCCCCGCTGATCCTGATAGCGCGACCCGTACTTCTCCGAACCGTACGGATACTCCGCCGGCGAACTGGTCCTGAAGAGGCACATCTGCCCGATCTTCATCCCCGGCCACAGCTTGATCGGGAGCGTCGCGACGTTCGACAGCTCCAGCGTCACGTGCCCGCCGAACCCCGGATCGATCCACCCCGCCGTCGAGTGCGTCAGCAGCCCGAGCCGCCCCAGCGAACTCTTCCCCTCCAGCCGCGCCGCGAGATCGTCCGGCAGCGCGAACACCTCGTACGTCGAGGCCAGCACGAACTCCCCGGGATGCAGCACGAACGCCTCGTCCGCCGCCACCTCGATCAGCCGCGTCAGGTCGACCTGCTCGACCGCCGGATCGATGTGCGGGTACTTGTGGTTCTCGAACACCCGGAAGAACCGGTCCAGCCGGACGTCCACACTCGACGGCTGGACCATCCCCGGGTCATAGGGGTCGATCTTCACCCGCCCGGACTCGAGCTCGAACCTGATGTCACGATCGGAGAGCAGCACGTCAGAAAAGCTACCGGCTCCCCGCACCCCTCGCAGCGTCCCCCCGGCCCCCGCCCATCCGGTACGATGTCCGAGGCGCGGTACCCACCGCACGCCAAGCGGGTGTAGTTCAATGGTAGAACTTCAGCTTCCCAAGCTGACAGCGCGGGTTCGATTCCCGTCACCCGCTCCAGCATGACAAAGCCCCAGGTCCGGGCCGAGTTTCCGGACGCTGGGGCTTCGCCGTTCACGGGCCCTGGACACCCCGCCGTGCCCGCTACGTGCCCGATCCCTCTTCGCCCCTCTTCCGCTTCTTGGCCTTCTTCTTGCTCCGCTTGAGCTCACGCTTGGCCATCTTGTCCAGCGTCGAGGCGATCTCACGATCACGCTCGCGGCGCGCGTGAAGGTAGACCTGCGCGGCCCGGGTGGAGGAGTGCCCCATCCGGTTCATCATCTCCGCCAGCGAGGCGCCCGACTCGGCCGTGTACGTGTTGCCCGTGTGCCGCAGGTCATGCACGCGGACCTCCCCGACCTCCAGCCCGACCGCTTCCAAGGCCCGCGCCCAAGGCTTGGAGAAGTTGCTCCGCCGGAGCTGGCCGCCCTTGACGCCGACGAACACGAACCCGTTCGGTCCCGGTTGGGCGTACTCGTCCAGGTGCTTCCGCAGGTCCGGGAGGATCAGCGAGGGGAGGACGACCTTTCGCCGGCTCGCTTCTGACTTGGGCGTCCCCTTCACCAGCGGCCCCAGCTCATAGACGGTTTCCGCGACCCGGACCGTCCCGGCGGCCAGGTCGAGATGCCGCCGCCGGAGCCCCGCCAACTCGCCCCAGCGCAGATTGCCGAAAGTCGCGAGGAGCACCAGCGCCCGATACCGAGGCGCGATGGCGTCAGCGATCCGGAACACCTCGGCCACCCCCAGCACCGGCCGTTCAGGGCTCGACTCCCGATCGGCGCCCGCGATCTGGCACGGGTTCTCTTTGATCCGCTTGTCTCGTACGGCCGTGTTGAGAATGGCTCGCAGCAGGCGATAGCCCTTGGCTACCGTGACCGGCCCGAACGGCGGATCACTCTTCGGCCCCGCCTTGAGTCGAGCGGCCCGCCACTTGCGAACGGTCTCTTCCGTGATGTCGCCGAGGCTCATCTCACCGAAGGTGGGATTGAGGTGGAGCCGCAACAGCAGTTCGTACAACTGCATGGTCTTGGGACTCAGGTCCCGGTCATCCAGCCACTCGGCCGCGTATGTGGCGAAGGGCACGGCGCCGGCCGCAGGGTCCAGCCAGTCACCCCGCTTGAGGTCGGCTTCTTTGAGTGTGAGCCACTGCTCAGCATCCCGTTTGCGGGGGAAGGTGTGCGGTGCCGTGTAGTCCTTGCCGTCGGGGCCCGGGTAGCGCGCCTGCCAACGCCCGGAGGGAAGTTGCCGAACACGTCCGAAGCGACGCTTACCGGCCATCAGGCAGCCCTTCTAGGAGTGATGCTGTGGAGGGTGACCGGCTCGACGACACCGGCCGTGATGAACTCTCGGAGTGCGGATTCGGGGATGCGGTTGAACCGGCCGACGCGCACGAAGAGGATGCGCCGCTCCTCCACCAGGCGACGGGGGAACCGCGGACTGGTGTTGAGGATCTCGGCCGCCTGGTCGTAGGTCAGGAGCCGGTCATTGGGGTCCAGGTCTGGGGTGGTCCGGCGCCTGTTGGTCACGCTGCCTCCCGAGTTGCCGAAAGATCTGCGTCGTTCTGTGTGGTGGCCTGGTCGAGCTGGCGGCGCCGTTGCACCCGTTCGTTGATCAGGAGCATCAGCCGATGCTCGATCGGCTTGACGTCCGGGTCGCCGGGTCCGGCGCGTTCCCAGACGTGTTGCGCATCGGGATCGGCCGGGTTGGTGACCGGGATCCCGGCCTCAGCCAGCCGAGCCAGCGCCCACGCCTTCCGATCGGCCTTGTGGTCGGCCAGGGTCTTGCCGGACCACTTGCGCGAGACCAGCACTCGCCGGCCCCCGTAGCCCAGGTGCTCACGGCGGTGCGCCTTCCCCTTGCAGTAGCCGGGGGTCAGACCGCGCCGCGGGTTCTTGGGCTGCACGCCGTAGCGCAGCCAGTTGGCGCAGGTGGGAGAGCACGGTTCGTACCGCAGGACCTCGGCCATCCGCTCCATGTGCTCACGTTGGGCGGTGGTCTCAGCCTCATGGCATTCGGCGACGCCCTTGACCAGGTACTTGGTCAGGTAGCCGATCAGCTTGCGCGACTCGGGAGAGTCCGCCAGGACGCCTTGTGCGTCAATCTGCCGCCCGAATCGCAGCACGTGCAGGGGCTCGGCTTGCTCGTCCTGGCCTATGGCGTCCAGCGCCTCATCCCACGTGGGCAGCACCGCGCCGGTCTCGGGGTCGAGGTAACCGCCTTCTTCACCGGCCGCAGCGTCCCAAACCGGGAGCCGATCCCCGGAGTAGACGACCCGATCGGTCGAAGGCCACCACACCTGGTGATAAGTGGCCGCCACCACTTGCCGCAGCTCCGCGCGGGAGATGGTTCCGCGAATAGCCATGTGCAGGTGGGGCGCCAGGCGTCGTTGGGGTTCGACGGTGGCGAAGTACTGCACGTCGTAGCCGACGAACCGGCGCAGGTTCTGCACGAACCGGTCGATCAGCTTGGAGAAGTGCAGGGCATCCCGCGCAGCCCGCGCGTAGTCGTAGGTCTCCGGGTCTACCGGAGTCCCGTCCGAGCGCACTCGCCCATAGGAGTCCAGCGTCAGGGTCAGGAAGATCGAGGGCCGGAACGTCTTCCCGTCACGGCCCTGGAAGACCTTGCCGACCGTGCGCGCGTCCACCGGCCGCCGAGGAAGGTCCGGCGCATCCTGCCGCCGCCGAGTCGACCGAGCCCGCCGACCTTTCTGCTCACCCGTCTTCAAGGTGCCGCGCACCCCGGAGCGCTCAATCTCGCTGTCGAGTTCCCGCAGGAGCCGATCCCAGAACTCCACCGGTTCACCGGCCGCCGAACCGGCCTCCTTCGCCTGGTCCCGTTCGACCTGTGCCCGGGAGCGCAGTTCCATCAGCGCGCGTTGGTCGTCGGCAGGGGCGGCGCGTTCAATGACCGGTTCGGCGTCCAGGTGCCAGCCCTGGCGACACTGCACGGCCCGCAGCTTGCGCTTGCGTTCGGCGCACGAGGGGCAGACCGAGGAGAGCGTGTGCCCGCACGGGACATAGATCATCTCCGCCGTTCCGGTGTGCAGGTTGACCCGCCGCATCGGGACCGGACGGATGCACACGCCGTGTTCGATCGCCACCGCCTCCAGGACCCCTTTCGCCAGCGGGGGCAGGGTCTTGACCACCGCGGTCGGAGCCTCAGCGGCCGAAGGGTCCGGGTCGGTGTGCGAGCCGTCGAGGGAGAGTTGGGTCATGCCGCCTCCACGTCGGGGAGGCCGAGGGCGAGCATCGCGCGAATGTCGTCATCGGAGACGTAGGCCGCCCGCACCCGCACGGGATCCGGCGAGGTCTCCAGCCGGACGAAGCCCACCCCCGCGCCGATCTCCGGCACCGAGGAGATCTGATCAGCGAGCGCGCCGCGGTCGCGGGCGCCGTCGCCGAGGACCATGTCGACCTGGTCGGATTCGTCCAGGCGCAGGGCGATGCGGTCGGGGAACAGGTTGCGCAGGTTGTTGACCTCTTTGCGGGCGTCCTGCTGCGCGCCGATCACGCAGTACCCCACCGAGCGCCCCTGCGAGGTCAGCACCGACAGCGCCGACTCGGCGCGCTTGCGGAGGTCGCGTTCGGGGCTGTAGGCGGTCAGGAACGCCAGCTCATCCACGATCACGACCCGGAACGGGTGCTCATGCGAGGGGGCGAACGCGCGCGTGAGGCCCGCGAACTCCTCGGCGCGGGCGTTCATGTCCTCGGCCGCCTGTTCCAGCAGCTTGACCATGCCGCCGTTGGGGTCGGAGGAGTAGCGGCCGTAGCGTTCGAACAGCGCCCGCCCGAACGACAGTTCCATGCGCTTGGGGTCGATGGCCCAGACCTCCACCAGTCCGGCCAGCATCAGCGGCAGCAGCGCCCGGACGGTGGACCAGATCACCGAGCCTTTGCCGGCCCCCGTCGCGCCCGCGATGAGGACGTGCGTCCCGAGGAGCCGCAGCCGCCAGGGTGAGCCGTCCTCTTGCCGCCCGATCACCACGCCCCGCAAGTCGACCTCGGCCGGGTCTGGCACGGGCAGCGCGGGAAGCGGACGGGACAGGGCGTCGCGGCGGACGAACTCCAGCCAGATCCGGCCCGGCTTGTCGCCCTGGCGGACGCGGACGAGCTGTGCGCCGAAGCCGTGCGCCAGGTTCGCCGCAACACGTTCCCAGGCGTCGGGAGCCTGCCCCTTGAGCATCCGCACCAGCACCCGATCCGAGGTTGAGCCGGAGCGGACGCGGACGAGGGAGGGCAGGTACTCGCGGCCCTTGTGGGTCTTGGTGAGTCCGGCCGTGACGAGGACCGGTTGCCAGTCGCGCCGGTACACCGTGACCAGCCGCCACCGCGACTGCGCCGGGCGGACCGCGTACCGGACGAAGGACGGACGGTCCGCGACCGCCCACGTGGTCAGGACGACCAGGACCAGGGCCAGGACGAGGACGGGCGGGACCCAGCCGTACCGGTAGCCGAGCCAGCCCAGACCGGCCGCGACCGACACGGGGACGATGTTGCGGACCAGGAACACGACGGTCCGGACCAGGACGCGGACGGCGTTGACCATCAGGACCAGGCCCTCTGGCATGTGCCACACCGGGGGCGCCCACTTGGGCGCGGCGAACGGGTCCTTCTGCGCTTCGACGGCGACGTTTTCGCCGGGGCCGAGCTTGCGGAACTCCCAGGACATAGCCTGTACACCTCTTCACTTGAAGGGTTTCGAGGGGAGAGAACCGGGGCGGCCGGAGGTACCAGCTCCAGCCGCCCCACCTTCAATCAGCCGGCCGAACGCGCCAGCCGGGGAACCTTGGCCGACAGCGATCGCGACCGGCACACGCCACAGCCCGAGTCGCCGCAGAAGCGGGACAGGGTGTGCGACCACCGCGCCCCGCGCCGCGACTCGGCCCAGCCGATGAACGCTCGCACCAGGGCACCGAGCAGGCCCGCCACCACGCCGAGCACCAGGAGCAGGACGAGCGCGTTCACGCCGCACGCTCCGAACCGATGTCGTCCTGGCCGCTGTGCAGGGCGTGCAGACGCTCGCACTCGGCCAGGAAGGTCCTGGCCGCCTCCACCAGCGCCCGCGCGTTGTCCACGTCGAAGGACTTCACGGCCTCTCGCTCACGGGTGTTCACCGTCAGGTGGAGGCCCGGCGTACTCACGCACAGGATCGGCCCGGTGTCGGTGTAGGTCAGGCACTCCACCCGCGCATTGGCCCCCATGTGCACGCTCAGGTGGCCACTGGTCGAGGTGCTCATGCCGCACGCCCCTTCCCCGACCGACCCGACGAGCGGCCCGAGGAGGGGCGCCGCCCCGAGCGGTACAGCCGCTCCACCTCGGTCGCGTACGCCGCCGCCTGTTCGGCCAGCGACCGCGCGAACTCCACGTCCGAGGCGCCCAGCCGCTCCGGGAGCGCCAGCGTCACCAGCACCCGGCCCGCCGAGACGGTGAACAGCGGCGTGCGCGAGCGGAACGACTGGAACTCGCTGGTCGAGGTGGAGTCGACCGGCAGCAGCAGCGCCGACCGGCGCCCGCCCGCCATCAGGCCGCGTCCTTCGCCGCCGAGGTGGCCGGACGACCCGCGCCCTTACCGGGAGCGCGAACACCCGAGGCGCGGAACGAGTAGGCCACCCGCGTCCGCATCTCGCCGTTGGGCTTGCGGCCGGTCTCCTCCACGTACGGGGTGACGGTCAGCCCGTCGAACTCCACCGGGCGGAACGGCCCGAACGCCGCTTCGGGCACCACCGGGCACACCTGCGCCGCGATCTTCACCTTGATCGCCGACGCCTTGTGGTTGGCCGCCGGGTCCGCGTCGTACACGTCCACCACCCACACCGGCAGCCCGTTCTCCTTGTCGGTCTCCTGCCGCTTGGTGTCGAAGTTCTCCAGCGGCTCCGCCGGCCCCGTCGCGTACACCCCGTGCGGGAACACGTCCCCGAACGCCACCGGAATCCGTCCCTGAATCGCCATGACATCACTCCTGACGGCTCGCCGTCTTGTCGCCTACTCGTCTTGTCGAGTAGCTCTGAGGAAGACGTTACGTGCCGAGGAGGCGATCCGAAAGAGCGCAACTCGACTTATCGTGTGATCTGAATCACACTAGATTGGATAGCTGTCCGATAGTTCGTGCATGCTGCCAGGCAGGACCACCTCAACTACCAGGACCGTCCGCTGGGCAGCGTCAAGCACCGAGCCCACCACGACCAGCACGGGTTCGTTTGCCCCGAGCTTGAGCAACTTGCGTTCCTCGCTGGTCGCACGACGCGCCGCGATGCGTTCATCGATGCGGACCAGACGTGCACTCAGTCCGGCGGCTAGCAGTTGCCGCGCCGACACGGCGAGCGGCCCCTCTTGCTCCAGTCCGGTCGACTGCGCAACGTCCAGGGGGACCCACAACGACACCAGGTCACTCGGAGTGGAGTCGTACGTGCCGACAAGGCGACGCAGGAGGACAGGTGCCGACTCAGCGAGGCCAAGGAGCGTTGCGATCCCGCCCGGAGCAGCCCGCCGGCCGACCGAGACGAGCTGCACCGCGGCTTCCGTCTCGTGGCGATCCAGCACGCTCAGCCCCGACCGGCTGTGTTCGCTCGCCGACGCAGGGGGAGCCTTCACGAAGGTGCCCCGGCCGTGTTCACGTTCGATCTCGCCGCGCAGCGCCATCTCGTTCAACGCTCGCACGACCGTTGGGCGAGAGGTCCCGAACTCTTTGAGGAGCTTGGCTTCCGAGGGCAGCAACTCGCCCACGGCGTACGTGCCGTCCGCGATACGGCGCCGCAACGTCTCTATGATCTGGACGTACTTCGGCGCGTACGAAGCGTCATCCGGCATCATGACCTGCCAACAGCTCGACAATACGAGAAGTCCCAGCGTAGCCCGGGTGCCTACCGCTGTCACACCTTCAACGGGCCTGACCACGCAACAACAGCCACCACAGCCGCTCTGCCTTGCGCTGCCGGGTATGAGGCGAGTCCCACGACTGCTCGCCATCAGGACCGCGAAGCGTTCGGCGGATGAAGTACGCCCCGCCCAGCGCGCAGAACGCATGCACCGTTGCACGGCATTCGCAGGTCTGCGCCAGCACCCGCAACCGAGCCGCTGGCCCCCGAACGGGCGTGTCCCATTCAGGGAGCTTCTGCCATTCGATCGCCTCGAAGCTTGCCCGCCGCATCGCCACGTGCGGCCCGTGGAACTCGTCCTCGCCGTCAGGAGACCACGGCGCCTCTGCGACCAGCCCCGACCGCCACTGCCGGTACTCCTCCGTGGCATCTTCGATCTCCGGAGAGACGGTCACCACGAAATCCCGCCCGCAGAACCGAACCCCAAGGTCGCAGGCCACCGCCGAGCCGCCGCGATCGTCTCCGCCAGTTGCTCCGCTGTCCGTGCCTCCAGCAGCCACCATCGGCCGCCCCACACCAACGCCCACCAGCGTTCCGTGTGAACGCCGTACCACGCCGACACGCCCGGAAAGTCTCGTTCGATCGCCTGTGCCGGTGTCACGCCACCACCCCGTCTGGAAGCGGAACCGATGGCGCGGGGGACACGACTGTCCTCCCCGTTCGGCCCGCACGGGGGAACAGGCACGAACAACAGCCGCCCGCACCCGCGCCATCGGCCCGCAGCTCTAAGCCGCCTCAGCCCGCCGAGAACCGCCGCACGTACGACAGGGCTTCCGACCGCGCTCCGGCCCCTGGCCGGACGTTCCGCGCCGCACCAACAACGCGGAACGGGGAGAGACCCACTTCCACCCACGTCCCTCGCAGGAGATGCAGACGGTCTCTCGGTTCGGCTCGTTCGCTTCGGGTCGCCGCGTCACCGGTCGTTTCCTCCTGACAACCGCATGATCAACTGTGATCGGATGTCGTACGGTGTGCTTGTCAGGAAGACAACCAGTCACGACGTTCCGTCAGGACCGCCAACCAGCCCCCTTTCCGCCCCCCTTTTGCGTCCCTGCGAGGCAAGGCCGGATGTCCGACGCGACCCCGAACACGCAACTGACTGCATGGCGAGAGGCCAACTTCGCCACCCGCGCGGAGATGGCCGAGGCGCTCAACCGCACCCCCACGGCCCTTGAGCAGGGTCTCCTGTGCGACGAGGAGCGGTTGCGACGCTGGGAACGCGGCGAAGTGCTCTGGCCGCACCCGCCGTACCGCAGGGCCCTTCAAGAACTCACCGGTCGAGGAGCAGAGCAACTCGGCTTCATCCCGCCGGCCAAGCGGAAGAAGAACCGCACCCGCGCAGGGATCGTCCCTCTCACTCCCGCAGGACCAGAGACCGGCATCGCTGACGCGGAGGACCTGGCCAGTCCCGCCGATCTCGCCCGCCTCACTCGCTGGGTCACCGCGAGCGACACGACGGACGAGGTGATCGCGCAGCTTGCCCGGTCGACATCGTCTCTCGCCACGTCTCACACGCAGGTGCCCGCCAAGCGGCTTCTCACCGAGGTGGTCAACCTCCACCGCCGCACGCAGCACCTCTTGGAAGGCGGTCACCACCGCTTCCGGCACACCCGTGAGCTACTGCGGATCGACGCTGACCTACTCGCGCATGCCGCCGTGATCTTCGGAGACGTCAATCTCGACCAGGCCGCCGAGGACTACGCCGCCGCCGCGCTCATGTTCGCCCGGGAGGCGGGAGCCGACGAGTCGTACGCCTGGTACGCCCTGGCGAAGACGGCCCGATGGCAGAACCGCTACATCGAAGCCGCAGACCTCGCCCGCCAAGGCTACGAGGCCAGCCCGCTCACCCCGATGAAGACCCAACTCGCGTGGTACGAGGCGAACGCCGCCGCTCTCCTCGGAGACAAGACCAGGGCCCGCGAAGCCGTGACCCGCGCCGAGCAGTCCGCCGAAGCCGTCCACGACAGCGCCACTGACCTATCGGTCTGGTCCTTCCCAGCCGAACGCCGAGCCCTCTTCGCGCTGTCAGTGGCCACGCGGACAGGCGACCTTGATGGAGCATTGGCCGCCGCCGACATGGCCGACAACGCATGGGAGGCAGGCGCCCCGATCGCCCCTGCCATCTGGGCTCAAGTCCGCGTCGGGACCGGAGTGGCGCACCTTCTCAAGGGCGACCTCGAAGGCACCGCCGAGCAACTCGCCGAGATGATGACGGTGGACCCCGGAATGCGTCTGACGACCATCACGCGCTACCTCGTGGACCTGGACCGCCGCCTCAGCCGTCCACGCTTCCAAGGCAGTGCCCTTGCAGTCCAGCTCAGGCAGCAGATCCACGACTTCAACGCCGCAGCTCTGACCGACGATCCCGACCAGGAGAGTTCATGAGTCCACTGCCCACGCGGATGGTCAACCGTTGGCAGAACCGCGCGGAGCCCGGCCCCGGACAGGGCACGATCTATTGGCACATCCTCATTGGCGACCACCCAGGCGCACGCGACCTCGCCCGAACCGCCCGGGAGCGACTCGCCGGCTTCTCCGGCCTGCACATGACCCCGCCCGAGTGGCTCCACATCACCACCCTGGTAGCCGGCCCATCCGACGAGATCACCGACGAGCAGCAACGAGACATGCTCACCACCGCATCAGCACTGCTCGCCAAGATCCCGCCCATTGACGTCACGCTGGACCGCCTCTACTACCACCCAGAGGCCATCGCCCTCGCAGTCCGTCCCACGGAGCACCTGGACCAAGTCCGCGAAGCCGTCCAGACCGCCACCCTCAAAGCTACCGGACGCGAAGGCCACACCGAGGGCCCGAGTCGATGGACTCCACACGCCACCTTGGTCTACAGCGAGGCCGAGCAACCCGCCGAACCGATCATCTCCGCCCTCGGCCGAGAACTCCCAAGCTGCCCCATCACCATCGAAGCCCTAACCTTGGTCGACCAACGCGGCCCCGAACGCCTATGGGACTGGCACCCCATAGGCCGCGCCCCACTCTTGGGCCGCCGCTGAATAGTCGGCCCCTACGTTGTCGCCGGTAAATGCGCCTATTGCACTATATATACGTAGACACTCAGCCCATCATGGCGCCTCGTGAGATCACTTTCCAGGGCTCTTCGATTCTTGATCTTCCGGTCGGGATCATAGACAAAAGCTACAAGCGCGCCACAGTCGGGATGGGATTTATAGCGAGCAATATCCGTGATCAACTGCTCGCCGATTTCCTTCGCTGCAAGGCCTTTTCGAGTCATCTTTACTTCAATGACGATACGCTCGGCTTTGAGTAGGAAGTCCACGCGGGACTTAGCTCCGCCGTACTCCGGAACGAAGTCTTCCGGCCTTACGTCATCGAAGAAGATTCGCAACAAGGCGTGAAGTGCATCCTGGACGTCGTATTCATCCTCCACAATGAACGACGGCCGCTCTCGCGGTCTGTCCTGCAGAGGTTCAAGGAACTCCGGAAAGTTCCTACATAGCTGCTCAATCAATAGAATGTGCTGGCTCATGGAGCCGGTACCCTCGATCTTCTGGCGTACCTCGGCCAGCACTTGCCGCTGTCGAATCAGCGGAGCGCGAAAGGTTTTCTCGAAGGGATTGACCCAGTATTCATTCTCGTCACTCGAAATCTTTGGGTCGTATGTGATACTGGCTTCGCCAGGAGCCTCCAAAAAAGCCTTGATCTTGTGAATGAAAAAGCCGCCCTCAAATTCATCCCTGAAGCGATCTTTGAATTCATCGGGAATAATGTCCAGCGCCTGCGCATACCATTCATGATAGCTTGTGATTAGCCTATCGATCGAGGGCCTGGACGCCGTTCGGCGCGGTGCAATTTGAATCTTTGATGCCAGAACCTCTAGCTCTCTACTCTTCTCTAGCAGGATATCTATCTGACTCTGCCTCATGATTGAGATCATATCGGATGATGGGTAGATGTCGCGCGACAGCGACACAATCTCGCAAGATCCTTAACGACATCCCTGCCGAATTGGGCTGTTTGAGATCAAGGGGCGGCGGCGCTCGCGTCGCCGCACCGGCCGCCCGGCTCCGCCGGTCGGCGCGTGCGGCGTGGGCGCCGGTCACCGACCGGCGGCCCGG